>JBILCT010000055.1:0-6759 GCA_044353025.1 Ferruginibacter sp.
GGAACACAAGGTGGCGGAAGTACGCTTACTCAACAATTAGCGAAAATGATGTTGAGGCAAGGAGGAACGAATCGATTTATGCGTGGACTTGAGAAAATCAAAGAGTGGATTGTGGCTGTCAAGCTGGAGAGAAATTTTACCAAAGAAGAAATTATTACGTTGTATCTGAATAGAGCGCCTTGGGGGAATGTTTATGGGATCAGAAATGCATCTAAAACATATTTTCAAAAAGAGCCGATAGATTTAAGTATTGAAGAAGCAGCAGTGTTGATTGGGATGCTCAAGGGATATATTTATGAACCCATTCGGCATGCGAAACAGTCTCTTGAACGCCGAAATGTAGTGATCAATCAAATGGCAACCTGTCAGCAACATTTTCTTACGAAAGAAGAGGCTGATCGCATCAAAAGAAAACCATTGGTCACCAATTTTAAAAAAATTGATGAGAATATCGGGATAGCCCCATACTACCGCACATCCATTATTCCCTATATCAAAGAGTGGTGTAAAACGCATAAAAACCCCAAAACGAATGAACCTTATAACATGTATCGGGATGGATTAAAATTTTACAGTACCATCGACACGCGCATGCAGAATTATGCAGAGCAGGCCGTGGAAGCGCATATGCCTCAGATACAATCTAAACTTAACAGCTATTTTAAATACAAGGGAGATAAGATCTGGGAAGGGCATGACAAAGTTATCATTGCTGCCATGAAATACACAGAAAGATGGAAGACCATGGCGGAAGATGGAATTGATACGGCAATCATCAGGAAGTCATTTGATGTACCGGTACCTATGAAGGTATTTTCATGGTGGGGAGATAAAAACCATGAGATAGATACGGTAATGACCCCTTTTGATTCTATCAAATACCACAAACAACTTATGCAAACTTCCTTCGCAGCGATGGATCCCAGAACAGGAGAAGTGAAGGCATGGGTTGGCGGAATTAATTACAAATGGTTTAAATATGATCACGTAACAGCCAATCGGCAGGTGGGTTCAACTTTCAAACCTCTGTTATACACTTTGGGAATTACAGATTTGGGTTACACGCCGCAAACAACTATTCCTGGTGGTTCAGTAACATTATCCGGAAAAACCATCAGTACAGGCGGAGGCTCGATGGCTCATTGCTTGGCTCGATCATTGAACGGAGCGGCTTGGCATTTGATGGCGAATATAGGTGTCAAAAGAACCATTGAATTTGCCAAGGAGTGCGGCATTACAGCAAAGCTTCCAAACTATCCTTCCATTGCATTGGGTTCGGCTGAAATTCCAATGCTGCAAATGCTTCAGTCATACACCATGTTCCCCAACAGAGGATACAATACTCCACCAATCTTTCTCACTCGAATTGAAGATCACGAGGGCAACTTAATTTATGAATTTCCACTCGCACAAAGCAAAGAACTTATCAGTGAAACGGATGCATATGCGATGGTTAAAATGATGCAGGGTGTCATTCAATTTGGAACGGCAAGTAGATTGAACCAATACGAAATACCTGTAGAAAAAGGAGGGAAAACCGGAACCACCAATGGTAATACCGATGGATGGTTTATCGGGTATACCCCTGAATTATTGGCGGGAACCTGGGTGGGATGTGAAGATCCTTTCATCCCAATCTATGCAAACAATAGTGGTGGAGCGGAAATGAGTGCACCTAAATGGGGCTTGTTCATGAAAAAGGTTTATTCAGACACTAAATTGGACTACGGAAAAGTAACAGCATTTGAAAAGCCTGCAGAATTACTCAATGATCCTATTTATGCGGATGCAAACTTTGCAGACATTGTTTCCAGTGGAGACAGTTTAGACAACATTGAGTTCTCAGATGATGACTTTTATTTTATGGAAAATGAAAACCCATCAACACCGCCTTCCGGTACAAACAACAAAGACACACCCAAAGCAGTTCTCAGAAGCAATGATCAAAAATCAAAAGATAAATCAGATTATTGAGTTTTGCTTTTTTTAAAATGCACAACAAAATCCTTTTTTCATTTGTTTACTGGGGGTTATTGTTAGTAGCGAATTAAAGTGCTCAAATTTTTATTACTATGAAACATTCAAAGTGGATTGGCTTGATCGTTTATCTGTTGTTGGTAGGTGTATGCTTTCTGCCATGGACATACCATGCAGATTTAGGAAAACATTTCACAGGTTTTTTTTCTGAAAAAGAAGTATATGGCAAACCCGGAAAATTCATCATTATCTTCTCGGTGATATGTGTTGCAATGATTTTCATACAGCAAGTATGGGCAAAATTTGTCCATTTGTTTTTTGCCGGATTCTTGATGGCGTATGCCATTAAATCATATCACCTGTACACATCATCCTACAATGCATACACACCTGAAAAACAATTTGGTATTTATGCATTGGTGCTTCTATCCGTCGCATCTTTTGTTGTTGCGCTTTCTCCTGAGATGAAATTAAAAAAGGAGTAGGAGGGAATATTTTTTAATCCTTCTTCCAGGTATCCTTCAATGTTACAGTACGATTGAACACCAAGTGCGCTGACGTTGAATCCTCATCCAGACAAAAATATCCTTTACGTAAAAACTGGAAACGGTCTTCCAAAGTAGCATTTTTTAAACCGGGTTCCAGATAAGCATGTTGTATGATGGTCAAGGAATCCGGATTGATAAAGCTTTTGAAATCGCCTTCTTCGGCAGCAGGATTCTCCACATGGAAAAGTCGATCATACAAACGAACTTCTGCCTGAACCGCATGGGCAGCACTCACCCAATGAATCACTCCTTTGGTTTGCAATCCACTGGTATCTTGTCCACTCTTGCTCTCCGGAAAATAAGTGGCATGAATTGTTGTTATTTTTCCATTGGAATCTTTTTCAAAGCCATCGCAGCGTACAATATAAGCACTCTTCAAACGAACCATGGTTCCCGGTGCCAAACGGAACCATTTTTTGATGGGTTCTTCCATGAAATCTTCCTGCTCTATCCACAATGTTTTTCCAAATGGAATTTGTCTTTGCCCCATCGTTTCATCCGGGCCATTCTCACTATTCAACCATTCTTCTTCCCAATCCGGATAATTATCGATGATCAACTTAACAGGATCCAGCACTGCCATTGCTCGTTTGGCGGTCATGTTCAAATCTTCGCGCAAACAAAATTCCAATAAGCCGAGGTCGATCATATTCTCCCTTCTTGCCACACCAATTCTGTCACAGAAATCACGGATGCTTTTTGGTGTAAAACCTTTTCTGCGGAATCCACTGATGGTGGGCATTCTCGGATCATTCCATCCTGTTACATGTCCTTCATTCACCAACTGAAGTAATTTGCGTTTACTCATCACCGTATAGGTCATGTTCAGGCGGGCAAATTCATATTGACGGGAAGGGTAGATGTTCAGCTTTTCAATCAGCCATTCATAGAGTTCACGATGAGGAATAAACTCCAATGTACAGATGGAGTGGGTGATACCTTCTATGCTGTCGCTTTGACCATGTGCAAAATCGTACATCGGATAAATGCACCAAGCAGATCCGGTTCGATGATGATCGGCATGTTTGATCCGATAGATGATTGGATCACGCATCAGCATGTTAATGTGCGTCATGTCTATTTTAGCACGAAGTACTTTTGCGCCATCGGGGTATTTTCCTTCACGCATTTCAGTAAATAGTATGCGATTCTCTTCGATACTGCGATCTCGAAATGTAGAGTTCTTACCAGGCTCTGTTGGAGTTCCTTTCAGTGTTGCAATTTCTTCTGAATTGCTATCATCCACATAAGCCAATCCGAGATCAATCAACTGATGGGCATACATATATAATTGTTCAAAATAATCACTGGCATAAAGTTCTTGTGACCATTCAAATCCCAACCATCGAATATCTTCCTTGATGCTTTCCACATATTCTGTGTCTTCAGTCACCGGATTGGTATCATCAAATCTCAAATTGGTTTTTCCCCCATATTTTTTTGCTAAACCAAAATTTAGACAAATGGATTTGGAATGCCCAATGTGTAAATAACCATTCGGTTCAGGTGGGAAGCGAGTTAAAATGGAAGTATGTTTTCCTGAAGCCAGATCGGCTTCTATGATTTCTTCGATAAAATTCAGTGATTTTTCTTCGCTCATGTTTATAAAATGAACGACAAAGTTAGCCAATCGGAGTTAAAATCGAGTTGGAGTATATACGAGCTGAAGCTTGTTCTTTCGCGGAAATATCTTTGGTTTGATTTTTTGGAAACCCCAGCTTCCTAATCTGGCGGATCCGAAACCGATTGCAGCTCCTGCAACCACATCACTCAACCAATGCCTGTTGTTGTACATACGTAAATAGCCGGTGGTTATTGCGATGAGATATCCTCCTGCAGCTAACCAGGGAGATTTTTTACCAACATGTATTCTTAATATTTCTGCATTGGCAAATGCTTCAGCCGTATGGCCGGATGGGAAAGAAAGCTGATCACTTCCATCCGGTCTGGTTTTCCCACTCCATCTTTTAGTGGGCATTACAAGTCCGTATTGAATGATTTTAGTGCATGCGAACGTCCCAGCTAAATCAATTTGGTTTTCTCGGGTATCTTGTATGATTGATTTCCCAGCAACAATGAATGCAGGCATCAAAGCCAAATAATCATCAAGTCTGGTATGGGCCGAAGGGTTGGTTTCAGCAACTGATTTTTGAATCTCTAAATCCCAAGTATGTACTGTATTGTTATAAAGAGAACTTAAACCATATCCTATTCCTGCAATGGGAATCAACCAGGATGTAGTCTGTTTAGTTGTTGCGTGAATACGGGAGACTTTCTTTGGATGTCTGCTGCTATCATTTAGATGATTAGTGGAATGCTGGGCATTTATGTTGACAGCAAAACTAAGCAGAAAGACAATCAAGAAATTAAGCCGCATCATGTTATGCTACACCCATTTTTTTCAGGTGCATCATATGAGATACAATAGCATCTCTGGTGTGGCGAAATTCAACGTATTTAATGTTGAATTCTTCGCAGGTGCTTTTGATTATTTTACTAATGGCAGGATAATGAACATGTGAAATCTTAGGAAACAAATGGTGCTCAATCTGAAAATTCAAACCACCCACCAACCAACAGATCAGTTTATTATTCGTAGCGAAATTTGCAGTTGTTTGTACCTGATGAATAGCCCATTCGTTTTCGATATCATTATTGGAACTGATCGTGGGGAAAGCAGTTTCCTCAACGGTATGCGCCAGTTGAAAGACAACACTGAGCACAACACCAGCAAACATGGTGATGGTTAAAAATCCAACCATCCAATTTAACCAGCCTACGTAAATGATCGGAATCAGGATCATGATGGTGTAGTAAAAAATCTTGGCACCCCAGAAAGTGAAATGTTGTAAAGTGCTAAATTTTTTCAGTGGAATGTTACCCACCTTGTTTGTAAAATACTTTTTAAAATCGAATACAAACACCCATAGTACCAATAGCAAGCTGTAAAGCACCCAGATGTAAATATGTTGGAAACGATGAATCCAACGTTTTTTTTGTGATGCACACATGCGCAGCAAAGGCTGTATTTCAATGTCATCATCAATTCCGTCAATATTCGTGTATGTATGGTGTATGATGTTGTGTTTATTCATCCACATGATCATACTGGCACCTAATCCATTCACTGAATAAGCAGCCAAATCATTCCATAATTTACTTTTACTAAAACTGCCATGTCCGCCATCATGCATGACGTTAAATCCGATAGCAGCGGTCAGTCCGCCCATGATTAAGCATTCCAATACAGCCCACAAGCTTGGGGGGGTAAAAAAGATCAGGTGAACATATCCAGTAACATACAGTGCCCAGAGTAAACCTGCTTTGAAATATAGCGAGAAGTTTCCTGTTGGCTCCAGATTTTTTTCTGTAAAATAAGCCTGTACTCTTTTTTTGATTTCCTGATGGAAAGTAGAGCCCGTCGTATTTCTGAATTTTGGAGTAATATTCATGTTTAGGTTGATTGTGATATGATGGCATCGAATCCGCTGATGCCAATTATTTTATTGGTGATAAAGCCTTCGGCGAAAGATACACCGATTCTTTTACCCAGCAATTGATTGTTGTATTTTACAGCTTCTAAAAATCCTGGTTTTGATATATATGTATCAGGACCAGCCACTTGTGGGTTATGGAATTGTGTTTCGAAAGATCGAATGGAATCCATTTTTTGCTCAAATGTTTCACTGATATCGTATAGAAAATCAGGTTCCAATTGTCTGTCCTGGATATAATGAAAAACCTGTTTGGGTCTCCAGGGCGATTGTTTCATTCCGTCTCGTGATGTTTCTATCCTGATTAAACCAGACAAAAAGCAAGCATCAGATACCAATCTTGCTCCTTTCCCATGGTCAGGGTGACGGTCTTCCGGCGCATTACAAAGCACTATTTCAGGTTGGTAAGCTCGAATGACTGCTATGATTTTTAAAAGGTTCGTCTGATTGTGTTCAAAAAAACCATCTGCCAGCTGACAATTTTCCCGAATGCTTAAACCGAGTATCTCCGAAGATCGTGTTGCTTCATTTCTTCTGGTTTCAACGTTACCTCTGGACCCCAATTCACCTTCTGTTAAATCAATTACTCCAGTCGTTCGACCTTGTTTCTTTTCCATGATCAGGGTGCCCGAACAACTCAACTCTACATCATCCGGATGCGCTCCAAAAGCCAATACGTCGATTTTCATTTATAAGGGTTTTCTTAAGTCAAATTCATTTAGATGATTGTCAAAATGAAT
>JBILCT010000221.1:0-3274 GCA_044353025.1 Ferruginibacter sp.
AATTTGACATACTTGGGTAATCTCGTGGGTTATATTTCGCTGCATTTAGTTTTATGCTTTTTTTACTTTGCCCTTATTTAGCAAACGGAGAAAAGCCGACATTTCAGCTTCAACTTTTTTTTGGGCATTAGCATTCTTTTTTACTTTACTGGCGTTTTGCTTCATGCTCTTGAAATTGCTGTATTTTATTAGCGTTGACATAAGAATAAAGTTAATATTTTTTCATTTAAGCTCAAAATCAGGTCTTTTTAAAAGACCACCAACTCACATGTACATTCAACGCTCTAAACTTTTTATTACTGTTCTGCCTAAACAAATCGTCTAAACAAGACTAACTATTTCTCGTATTATTGAATATAAATGACATCTAAAAAACTTCCAAAAAGTCCGAACTCCTGGTAATTAACCTGGCAAATGACGAGCATTCTTAAAAAAAATCAAGCGTAAAAAACACTAATTGAATGAAAGCTTATCAATTATCCATTCATCCCAAAACTGCTTTTTGCAATTCCTCTGATGGCACTGGAAGCGATCTGCATAAATGCTTGCTTACAAATTCCTTCTTCTCCCATCATTGCCGGTAATCCTTGATCTCCTCCTTCGCGAATACTTTGTACCAATGGTACTTCTCCTAAAAATGGAATCTCGTATTCCTCGGCCAGTTTTTTTCCGCCTTCTTTACCAAATAAATAATACTTGTTATCCGGTAATTCTGCCGGTGTGAAATAGCTCATATTCTCCACCAATCCAATCACCGGAACATTCATTTGAGCTTGGCGGAAAAGCGCTATACCTTTCTTGGCATCTGCCAGTGCCACCAATTGTGGCGTAGTTACTACGATGACACCGGTCACTGGAACATTCTGCAGGATGGTTAGGTGAATATCTCCTGTGCCGGGGGGCATGTCGATGATTAAATAATCCAGTTCGCCCCAATCTACATCGCCCACAAACTGACGAATCGCACTGCTGACCATGGGTCCGCGCCAAACCACCGCTTGTTTTTCATCAATCAGCAGACCGATACTCATGACTTTTATGCCATATTTTTCGATGGGAACAACCAGTCCTTTTCCATCTACCTCGCGCATCATGGGTCTTTCGCCCCTGATTCCGAACAGGATATGCTGACTGGGTCCGTAAATATCTGCGTCCATGATACCCACTTTGGCCCCGGATTGCTGAATGGCTAGGGCCAGATTGGCCGAAACGGTACTTTTCCCTACGCCGCCTTTTCCGCTTACCACGGCGATAATGTGCTTAACTCCCGGTAAAACCGTTTTTGCATCCAGTCTGGTGGATCCGGATTGACTGGTAAAATGCACCTCCACCCGGGCTTCTTTATGAACCATGAGTTGAACCGCATTGATACAAGCTTGGCGGATCATGTCTTTCATGGGACAGGCCGGGGTAGTCAGTACGACCGTAAAATCTACATCTAACACATTGATTTTTATGTCTTTAATCATGTTTAGGGTGACGAGGTCCTTGCCTAAATCGGGTTCCTGAACGTGACTGAGCGCTTGCAGGATGTCTTTTTCGGTAATCATGGGTTGAAATGAGTTTGAGAAGGCAAAATTAGGGTGCAATTGCCGAGATTTGGGTCGAATTTGGGAAAAAACGCCTAAAAACTGCGTTTAAACTCTATATTCAACTACCTTTAAATACCCATGAATCAAAAAAAATATTGGTTATTCTTGATTTTCTTGATTGGAAGCTTGTTGCCCGGACAAACCAAGGCGCAATTTGAGACATTTAAGGACTCTGTTGTGCAATTATATGGCGTAGTGATGACGGCAGACAGTTTACGGGGCTTACCAGCGGTGAGTATTATGGTAAAAGGTCAGAATCGAGGTACGTTGAGTAATGATGCCGGGGTATTCAGTATTGTAGTATTGAAAGGCGATCGGGTAGAGTTTTCCAGTGTAGGTTTTAAGACCAAATTGGTAGAGATACCCCAAAATTTAGCAGGTAATCAGTTCAGTATCATTCAGTTGATGGTGGCGGATACTCAGTATTTGCCGGCAACCATTATTCGTCAGCGGTTAACCAAAGAGCAGTTTGAGCGTGATTTTGTGAATACCCAGGTTCCGGCGGATGAAATCGAGATCGCCAGGGCGAATAATAACCAGGCCAGTAGAAGGTTCCTGATGTCAACTTTGCCGGCGGATGGTAAAGAGGCAAGTGCACGATATATGCGTCAACAAGCCAGAAAACTCTACTATTCAGGTCAAATTCAACCTATTTCCGTGTTAAATCCAATTGCATGGAGTGAATTTATTAAAGCTTGGAAGCGTGGAGATTTTAAGAAGTCGAAGTAGTTCTTTCTTTGTCGTTGAACTTGCAACGAGGGACTTCGTGAAACGCTTTCATGTTTCAACCTTAAACCCTTCAACCCTTAACCCCTCAAACCCCCATCAATCATGACACCCGAAAATCCATTTGATCATCAGCCCCAAAAGGCTACCGGCATGTTGAATGTACTGACCATCTTAACCATCATTGGCAGTGTTTTTTCTTTTGTACAATCCCTATGGACATATTTTACGGTTGAGAAAAGTCTCAAGCAATTACAAGAGGTGATGCGTTCCGGAAATCTGGAAGACGCACCTGCTTTTGTTAAATCAATGGTGAATGAAGAGACCTTGCATTTGACGGAATTGGCTGTTCAGTACAAAGAAGTATTTCTGATTTTATACATCGTGGGAGCGGTACTTTGTTTACTTGGAGCGATACAAATGCGCAGCTTAAAAAAGCAGGGTTATATGATCTGGCTGACAGGAGAATTACTGCCTTTGATTGGATCCATCGCATTGCTTGGCATGGCATCATTGAAAGGCTTTGCATTGATAGGATTTGTGTTTCCTTTCGGGATGATTATTCTTTACACCGTTAGCAAAAAACAATTGAATCGTTGAGAAGAAAGAGGTTAGTTTTTATTTCAATCAATTTCATCTTTCATAGAAATTTATTGTCAAAGAATGATTCGTTTTTTTTGAATTCAATGAGTAAAAAAATAAAAAGATGCCGATGAGAAATCTGTTCATTCAAATCAAAAAAAACGATCGGTTTTTTCATCTCAAAAAAGCAATTATTTTTTCACTTAATCAATAATATTTCCATCCAGTTATTTTTCATTGTTCGAATTAATAAAGGATCTCAATTTTAAAAAAACAACAACAACATTTTTTACTAACGTTCATTTTTCAAGTGAGAAAAATGAACGTTTTTTTTGTGGATTGACGCACAAAAATCTGAAGACTATTTTTATAAT
>JBILCT010000056.1:0-6549 GCA_044353025.1 Ferruginibacter sp.
CGGTGCATCAAATTGTTGTAGTGTTTGTTCAATCTGATACCATGCAATTTTAGCACGACTTCTTCCGTAATCCAGATTATTATTTTGAGCAGCTTCCGGGAATAAAATATTTCCATCCCGATCCGTAGCCTGTGCCGGTGTTGAAGCGGTTGTCCAACTGATAAGTGGGAATCGTAAATCCAGCCCTGATTTGCTGCCTTCAAAATCATCAATATAAACCAATCCGTTGTTGCCTCTTCCAATTTGAGGTGCATGACCGGGTTTTAAATATGCAGCTTCGCCATAAGCATTGATACTGGATGGAGCGGTGGTTGTGAACAATGGTAATTTATCCAGGATCTTGGTTAATCTTGGTAAATCTTTCCGGTAATTCACATCCAATCCATACATGGTATTTCTAATGGGCTCCTCATTGTAATTTACTTTCGTAAAAAATGGACGTTCTCCTAAACGTACGATTGTACCACCAAAAGATAACTGTTCGTTGGGTTTGTTTTTGGCTAAATAATCTAAGCGTAGACCCAAAAAGTTTCGTTGTTGCAAACCGAACGTTGCATTGTTTTCAAAATTCACCTGTACCGGCAATCCTGCGTTGAGTATAGCCTGATTGGTCATTTTGATGGTGCCCAGATCATAGTTGATATCATAATCAACACCTTCTTGCAACGTTCTTCCACCAGCAGTAACAACAACAGAACCTTTGGGAATATTATATCCGATGCTGATCTCTGAAGATCCCGAAGTTTTAGCCATTCCTTTCAATAAGAAGCGATTCAGATTGGGATATTGTTGGGCTACCGCTTTGATAGAATCGTACAAGGCATAAAATAGTGTATCCGTTACCGTTAGTGGAATGTCATTATAAATTTGCTTGGCCAAATCACGACCGAATGGTTCAAGTACCGGAAAAATCACACGACTATAGTTGGAAACCACCGTAAATCCTTCTACATAATCAAACACACCATCTGGTTGAGGATCGAGCTGGCTATTTAAGCGATCCAGATTGATGAGTGAAATCATCGGAGCACCCAGATTTTTATCGCCATAAGGCACATAACGTTTTGCACCCAATCCTGGTTCCTGATAAAGTACATCCAGTTTGAAATCAGCAGGTGTCAGGCTTCCATAACCAACAGAATAAACATTCTTCATCATCAATCGCCAAATGGGTAATGATGGACGTTGCGAAGTTGCTTTGAGTAGTTTTAAAAATAGAATTTTCTGTGTAGCTGAAGTACTGTCCGGTGGTACATCCTGTGAAAACTCACCCACCTGAAAAATTCGTCCATTATAAGAAAATTGAAAGGCAACCCCCAAAACTTCATCCGTTTGTAAAGGCTGACTCAATGATAGCATCCCTATTTGCTTATTGAAGGTGTATTGGGTGGAGTCCAGTTTTCTTGCGAACGTTTTTTCAAAATCCTGTACAGGACGCAATCCCAGTCCTTGCAAATTACTGAATACGAAAGCCGGATTACGAGCATTGGCTTGATTAAGAATATTTGATAACAAATCATTGGCTGCATTGAATGGAACGGGCAAACCGGAAAGCACATTGACCACGGGTGGTTGTAAATAAGGTTGTGTTTCGCCTAGATCTGCCAAACCAACAATATCTCGCGTATCTGTTGTGGTGCCATTTCTGTTTGTCACCCAAACTTCCATGCGGAGTACCTGAACAGGTGCGGTGATGGCAGGAAGATTTGATAATACTTTATTGTAATTGTCTTTAAAATATTGACTGATGAGGAAGTGCCTGTTTTCTTCGTATTCATCGGCTTTGATCTCAAATGGCGTAGCTGCGGCCCCACCTTGAAGGTTCACATTTTGACGCTGTGATTTTTGATTCGCCAACACACCTGTAATGAAAAGTTTACCGAACTGCAATTGGGTTTTCAGACCAAATAATTGTTGAGCCCCGGGAATCAAGGTCCCTTTGGCAGGGAAGTTGATGGTACCGGCTTCAAATCTTTTTAGGATCTCATCATCCTTACCGGTATAGTCTAGTTTGAGTTGATTGTCTAGATCGAAATTGGCGAGTGTGTTGTAGTTGATGGGAAATTTCAGTTTATCACCGATGTTGGCATTCACATTCAACTGGGTATTCATTTGAAAATCCAATCCGCCGTTGCGTCGTGCCCTTTCAGGAAGTGTTGGATTGTCAATACGTTGCCCCTGATAACCAGCTGTAATATCTACATTCCCCTGAGGCGATATTTCGATTTTACCATTACCGAATAATCGGTTAAATAGGTTGTCTGTTAATGATAGTCGTGGTTTGGTAAATTTTCCACGATTTAGAATATTGGTAGTGTTAGCTCTTTTCTGGAAATAATCGATGTCAGCCTGACGATTTTTAATAGCCCAATATTCCTGGAAAGAATAGCTGATAGGGGTTCGGTAATAGCGGCCTCCGATTTTTTCATACACGATATAACGGCGTGTATCATAATCATAAACGATGGAATCTCGCTGATCTGAAGGCTTGAAGAAATCGAATGAGTTGTAATTACCAATCGATAAGTTGTCTCCCCTACGATCTGTAAGCGGATATATAAGTTTGGCCCCCTTAACAGGTGCATTGGTATCAACCGGATTTTGTTGAATGCCGGCTTGTGCTGGATTGATTACCGAAAGGCAAATCACAAACGCATACACGAAGCCAACGATTTTTTTTCGAATCATCGTGGTCATAAAATGACTGGACTTCAGCATTATGTAAGTTCAGTTGTGTAGCGTTTCCTCAAATGGCTTTCAAAGATTTTTTGATCAATTCTTCTAAAGAAACCGGTGAGGTTTCTGTTTTGATTACTTTTTGAATGGCTTGCTCAGCCATGTTTTTGGAGATGCCCAAAGCCATCAATGCTTCGAGTGCATCTTGTTCCGGTGTGTAAGACTTGGCAGGTCCTCCGGCAGTCATTCCATCACCGAGTTTGCCAACCTTATCTCTCAACTCAAGTACCAATCTTTCCGCCGTTTTCTTACCAATACCTTTTACTTTCTCCAAACTTCTGTGGTCTCCTGTTTGAATCGTCCGTATGATTTCATCAGGCTGTACAGAAGAAAGCATCATTCTTGCAGTGGAAGCCCCTACACCGGAAACGCTGATCAATAGCATAAAGATCTCTTTTTCCTGTGGCGTAGCAAATCCAAACAGCACATGAGCATCTTCTTTGACCTGAAGGTAAGTGTATAATCTGCCCTCTGTCAAAGGAAGAATCGAAGAATACGTGTTCAAACTGATATTTATCTCATATCCTACTCCATTTGTTTCCAGAATTACCTGGGCCGGACTTTTGTGGGTAAAATTACCTTGAATATAGGCGTACATGATAAATAAATGCGTACGAAAATAAGCAATAAACTGCGGAACAGATAGAAAAGGGCATGGAGATTTTTGTTATTTTTACAAATAACTCATTAAAATCAGCATAAATTATGCAGCCAATCCGTGCAGCTATTACCTCCGTGGGAGGATATGTTCCTGAATTTCGTTTGACGAATCAGATTCTTGAAACCATGGTAGATACCAACGACGAATGGATCACCAGCCGAACAGGGGTAAAAGAACGGAGAATTCTCAAGGGCGAAGGATTAGGCAGCAGTGACATGGCTGTTAAAGCCATCGAAGAAATGCTGGCTAAAAAAGGAGTTGACCCATCAGAAATCGAGTGTATTATATGTGCAACCGTTACCCCTGATATGGTTTTCCCAGCTACAGCCAATGTAATTGCCGATAAAGCCGGTTTAAAAAATGCTTTTGGGTATGACATTAGTGCCGCATGCTCCGGATTTTTATATGCATTAACCACTGGTACCGCCCTGATTGAAAGTGGTCGTTATAAAAAAATCATTGTGGTAGGCGTTGATAAAATGAGTGCGATTGTTGATTATACGGACCGGGCTACCTGTATCATTTTTGGAGATGGTGCAGGATGTGTACTCTTGGAACCCTCCACTGATGAATGTGGCGTTCGCGACAGTATTTTAAAAAGTGATGGCGCCGGACGTGCTTATTTGCATATGAAAGCAGGAGGGTCTGTTAAACCTGCATCCATTGAAACCGTTCAAGCAAAGGAGCACTATGTGTATCAGGAAGGACAATCCGTTTTCAAATTTGCGGTAAAGGGAATGGCTGACGTGAGTTATGAGCTCATGGAGCGAAATCAGTTAACGGCGGATGATATCTCTTGGCTGGTTCCGCATCAGGCCAATTTGCGCATCATCGATGCTACAGCCAACAGAATGGGACTGCCCAAAGAAAAAGTAATGATCAATATTGAAAAATACGGCAACACCACCGCCGGAACATTACCGCTTTGTCTTTGGGAATGGGAGAAGAAACTGAAAAAAGGCGACAATATCATTCTGGCTGCATTCGGTGGTGGATTTACCTGGGGCGCAACCTGGATTAAGTGGGCTTATGATACGCATTGATTCAAACAGTGTTTGGTTGTCAATCAGGTTCGATGTAGATTCGCTTTATGCGTAATCCATGCTTGTTAATTATCGTTTTATTCCTGAATGGAATTACTTACGGCCAGTATAATCGGCATCTAATTAAGTTTTTTGACAAATCGGGTACACCCCACCAAATCCAACAACCTCAAAGCTTTTTGAGTGAACGATCTATTCAACGTAGAATTCGCTTCGGTATTGCTATAGACAGTTCAGACCTGCCTATTTCTCCCAACTATCTCAATCAACTTCAACAAATCAGTGGCGTTCGAATTTTGGCAAAATCCAAATGGAACAATGAAGTTGCCATTCAAGTTGAAAACGATTTGATTTTGCAAAATATATTGCAATTTCCTTTTATAGTAAACAGCAGACCGGTTGCCTCACGTATTGCTTCGACAAGCATGAACGCAAAATGGAATGAACTTGTTGACTCTTCGTATATTCCTCAACGTTATGAGAGAAACCAGGACGCCCCTTTGAGTTATGGTTCAACATCGAAACAAATCAACATTCACCGGGGAGATTTTCTGCATCAGCGCGGATTTACAGGAGACAGCATGTCAATTGCCATAATGGATGCAGGATTTTACAACTACGATCAACTTTTTATTTTTGATAGCTTACGGACACGGCAACAGATCCATGATGTTTGGGATTTTGTAGAACAACATGATCAGGTTGCAGAAGATCATCAACATGGGACTCATTGTTTGGGTATTCTTGCCGCGAATGCCCCCGGACAGATGATTGGTTCGGCTCCCCATGCCCGTTATCAACTTTACAGGACGGAGGATATCCGTTCCGAATACCCCATCGAAGAATTTTATTTATTGTGTGCACTAGAACGTGCAGATAGCATCGGTGTTGATCTTTGCTCCATTTCCCTGGGGTACAACACATTCGATATACCAGCTTTCGATTATGGTTATTCAGACATGAATGGGAATACCAGTATCAGTTCCCGAGCGGTAAACATGTCAGCCAAAAAAGGTATGATGCCGGTTGTGGCGATTGGAAATGAAGGTGGACGACCATGGCGATTTCTGCTAACACCCGGAGATGCGGACGAATGTTTGTCAGTGGGTGCTGTAGACTCTTTGGGAAATCGCGCATACTTCAGCAGTCATGGGCCTTCTTCAGATGGACAGATTAAGCCGGCGCTTATGTCATTGGGAGAAGCCGCCATTATTCCGAATGAATTCAGCGGCCTTCCTCAATATGGAAGCGGTACATCCTATGCTTGTCCTAATTTGGCCGGATTGACCGCTTGCCTCTGGCAGGCATTCCCGGAACTAAAACATCCAATCATTCAACAGGCGCTTCAAAACAATGCCAGTCAAGCTGAACAGCCAGATAGTCTAAAAGGATATGGAATTCCTGACATGAAAAGAGCGTTTGTTTGGATACAAAAAAACACATCTATTCAACAAGCCCGTTTTGATAGCTGTAGAGGTTTGGTTTCACTGAAAATAAAAGCGGGTCAACAAACACAAGTCAGACTTGAGCGAAAATTGGAAGATGAGACTTCTTTTTATCCTGTAAAAGAATGGATACTGGATGGACCGCATCAATGGAATAGTGTCATCTATGCAGATGATCTCGCAGGCACCAATCTGAATAGAATTGAATACCGTTTCAATGTACAACTCGCACAGGATACCGCTTATTTTTTGCCGATACAAAACATTACTCCGAGTGATTGCAGAATTATTCTTCCGGCGCAAAACAACTGGAATGTTTATCCTAATCCTGTCACTCAAAAACTTAGAATCAAACTGGAAAGAAAAACCAGCGGAATCATTCATTTGATTTTACGGGATGCGCGTGGATTAAAAATATGGTCCACATCCATCAACACCATCCCGGGTACAGATATTCTCCAAGTAGATCTTTCCAACTATCCATCAGGAGTTTATTGGATGAGTTTAGAGGAAAGCAATAAGCCCATTGAGACAAAAAAAATATTGAAAATCAACAGCGGATTTTAGGTTTCATTACTGTTGCAAATAAGGTGTCAGCACGGTGATCATAACCAACATAATAGCGCATTCCAATGCATTGTAAATTATATTTCTGTTCTAAATA
>JBILCT010000312.1:0-5719 GCA_044353025.1 Ferruginibacter sp.
CACATGCACTCTCCGTAGATGTTGATGTCGAAGAACGACGGATCGTCAAGTTCAAAGTAGCCACTGAATCGCAACCGGCTGCATTGGTAGTGCTATAAGTATACACACCGGATGCAGTATATGTGTTACCATTCCAGCTGTATGAATCACATGCACTCTCCGTAGATGTTGATGTCGAAGAGCGACGAATAGTCAAGTTCAATGTAGCAGTAGAATCGCAACCTGCTGCATTTGTAGTGTTGTAAGTGTACACACCTGAAGCAGTATACGTGTTACCATTCCAGCTGTATGAATCACAAGCACTCTCCGTAGATGTTGATGTCGAAGAACGACGGATCGTTAAGTTCAATGTAGCAGTAGAATCGCAACCTGCTGCATTCGTGGTACTGAATGTATACACACCTGACGCAGTATACGTGTTGCCATTCCAGCTGTATGAATTACATGCACTCTCCGTAGATGTTGATGTCGAAGAACGACGAATGGTCAAGTTCAACGTAGCCACTGAATCGCAACTTGCTGCATTTGTGGTAGTGAAAGTATAAGTACCTGAGGCAGTGTATGTATTTCCATTCCAGCTGAATGAATTACATGCACTCTGGGTAGATGTTGATGTCGAAGAACGACGAATGGTCAAGTTCAAGGTGGCGGTAGAATCGCAACCTGCTGCATTCGTAGTATTGAATGTATAAGTGCCAGAAGCAGTATATGTAGTTCCGTTCCATACATAACTATCACATGCACTCTCCGTAGATGTCGATGTCGAAGAACGACTGATGGTCAAGTTCAAGGTAGCGGTAGAATCGCAACCTGCTGCATTCGTAGTACTGAATGTGTACACACCGGATGAAGTATACGTATTGCCATTCCAGCTGTATGAATTACATGCACTCTCTGTAGAAGAAGAAGCAGAAGCATTACGAATAGTCAAGTTCAACGTAGCCACTGAATCACATCCTACTGCATTTGTAGTGTTGTAAGTGTACACACCGGATGCAGTATACGTGTTACCATTCCAAGTATAGCTATCGCAATTGTTAATGGTGACTGTAGATGTTGAGGTTGATTTAATGGTTGCTGTAACCGCAGTCCGTGAATCGGAAATACAGCCGATACCCAGCTTTCTGGCCTCTACAAAATATGTTGTTGTAGTTGAAATGGATGGTGACAAGAAAACGTCCGATCCACTGGTTAATGCTGTTCCGCCCGTAGCAGTGCTGAACCAATCAGCGGTTTCACCATTATTTACTGTTGCGCTGAGCAATACTCGACCAGTTCCGCAACGTTCATTGTTTGTTCCAACCGGTGCAGCTGGGCGTTGAATGGTGTAAATTTTGATGGTATCTGAAGCAGCTGTACATCCTGTCATCGGATCTTTGGCTGTCACAACATAAAAACTAGTATCCGTTGGGGTAACGCTGATTGTATCATTGTCTGTACGATAAGTAGTAGCATTGGAAGACAACCCACTGCTGACAGCCGATGTATTGGAGGACCAACTAAAATGTGCAGTATGCGGGTATTGACCACGAATCAATACATTTTCAATGCCCCACCAGGATGTACCGAATGATGCATTGACCGTGCCATTGAATCGAATTCTAAGATTCGATTGATTCAAATATGATCCAAGATCAACACTATCCCGAACAAAATTATTGGAAGCTCCCTGGTTTGAAGAGTATGTTTTCAAAACAGTCCAGTTCGTACCACCATTTGTTGAAACCTCCACCGTGCTCGTTCCTGAATTGCGGATCAACGTATGATTAAACAATAGACGTAATGATTGATACCCTTGTGTGTTCAATATCGGAGAAGTAATCTGTGATGTTGTAGACGCACTTCCGAAACTTGATGCCCACATAATCATAAAGCTACTTCCATCTACGTTGTTGGTTATAGTGGCGAAGGCATTTGGCGAGTAAGGGCTGTTTTGTTTAGTGAAGATTCCTCCCCCTCCGGAATTGTTTCCGGCAGTTGAGAAACTTGGAGTTGTGAAGTTGTCGCTGAATAAAGTATCCAGGAAAGTACTGGAAACAGTAGCATTGGCAAAAAGCGATTGACTTGCACCCAAACAAATGCTTGCGCTGTCCGGTGAGGCAGTTACCAACTCAGGCAAAGCATTCACCGTTGTGGTGATGCTGTTCGATGTTGCCGGAGAACCGGTCAAACATGGCGTTGCATTGGAGGTCATCACAACAGTCACCACATCGCCACTATTCAACGTTGATGTTGTATATGTTGTGCTATTCGTTCCAACATTTGATCCGTTTACTCGCCACTGGTATACTGGCGCACTGCCACCATTCGTCGGTGTAGCCGTAAACGTTACCGCTTCACCTACACAAATCGTATTGTTCGCATCGCTCGATGCAATGCTCACACTGGCAGGTTGATTCGCATTCACCGTGTTGGTAATGGTATTTGATGTTGCCGGTGAACCCGTCACACAAGCAGCATTCGATGTCATAATCACCGATACCTGCTGACCATTGGTCAACGTTGTAGTGGTGAATGTTGCGCTGTTGGTGCCCACATTCGATCCATTCACGCGCCACTGATACGATGGCGTTGCACCGCCGTTCGTTGGCGTTGCCGTAAACGTCACACTGTTACCTGCACATATCGTATGGTCCGCATCACTCGACGCAATGCTGACACTCGCGGTCACATTCGGATTCACTGTCGTGGTGATGTTATTCGAGGTGGCGGTTGAAGTCACCAAACATGGACTGGCATTTGATGTCAGTACCACACTAACCACATCCCCACTGGATAAAGTTGTTGTCGTATAAGTTGCACTGTTTGTACCTACATTGTTTCCGTTCAATCTCCACTGATAAGTTGGACTAGAACCACCATTCGTTGGTGTAGCCGTAAACGTAACACTCGTTCCTACACAAATCGTATTGTCCGCATCATTCGAACTAATACTAACACTGGCACTCAGATTAGGATTCACCGTGGTGGTAATGCTATTCGATGTTGCTGGTGAACCCGTCAAACATGGTGTCGCATTCGAGGTCATCACTACTGTTATGGCATCTCCATTGTTCAACGTTGTTGTCGTATATGTATTACCGGTAGCGCCTGAGATGTTGCCGCCGTTCAAGCGCCATTGATAAGTTGGTGAAGTTCCACCATTGGTTGGCGTAGCTGTAAACGTCACACTGGTTCCAGCGCAAATCGTGTTATCGCCATCGCTGGATGCAATGCTTACACTGGCCGGCAAATTTGGATTAACCGTTACAGAAACGGTATCGGATGTAGAACAACCATTTGAACCGGTTGCCGTTAATACATAACTGGTGGTAGCACTTGGAGTGACTGAACCCGGACTCAATGTCGTAGAGCTATAGCCAGACGGAATCGAAGTCCACGCATACGTTACCGGTTTACCGTAAATCTTCACATCGTCAATCGACCAAGCCTCGTCACCGGTACATTTCATGATAATGCGAATACGAATCTGCGTAGCGTTGTCCGGCAAATTGATGTGCATGGTACTGTAACCATCTGATGTGCGATTGCCGCCTGCTGATGGTGCAAATGAGGTTGCCACATTATTACCGTCATAATTCGTTTGAGCAGTGGCAGTACCACCAGCAAAACTCCAGTAGGCATTACTATTTCCATCAACCGTCAATTCGTTGGAATAAGTAGAACCACCATTGGTTGAAATGGCTATCGTAACGCTGTCATCGGTATCAAGTCCACGATCGGTTCTGTTGATGGAGTATGCAGCCAAACGAAGTTTGATGTATTTATCTGCATAGTTACCCAAACCGGTGATGTTGTTAAAAGTTATTGTCGCTCTCTCATCGTTCACCCAATAACCTGTGGTGCTGGTAGTGAAGAAAGGACTGCTGGCCGGACGATCACCGGAGGCTGAGCTGCCGGTTTTTGTACCGCCGCCACTGGCACTGTAACCCATAGCTGTGTTGCCATCAAAATCATTTTGAGTAATAATCTCCTCCGCAACCCCAGATATTGCACCCGACAAACTAACGGAATTGCCTGAACAAACCGAAGCCGTACTGGCAGATGCAGTTACACTAGGAGCTGCATTGATGGTGATGGTTCGGCTGGCCGTATTTACACAACCATTTGCATCGGTACCGGTTACGGTATACGTTCCTGATGCGGTAAAAGAATTAATGGCAGCATTTGTTGCTGTTCCACCATTCCAACTGTAGGTTGACGCGCCGCTTGCCGTCAATTGCAAAGGTGCACAACCGGTCGTAGATCCGGAAATACTCACCGTCGGCAAATTGGCTATTGTTATGCTTGCAGTGGTTGTGTAAACACTACAGCCGCCTGAAGCCGCAACTGTATAAGTAACCGTATAAGTACCCGCGGTACTGGCTGAAGGATTCACTGTTCCGGTTGAGCTGTTGATCGACAAACCGGCTGTTGAACTAAATGTACCTCCTGTTGTTCCTGAAAAATTATCTGTAGCTGTAGTCAATGACTTACAATAAGGAGAAGCAGGATAACTGAAACTTGCACTGGGTGCAGCCGTTACCGTTAAATTTTTTGAAGCCGTAGTCGTTCCGCAACTTCCACCGGATGTCGTCAAGGTCAAGGTGACCGTTCCGGAATAATTCGAAGGCGGTGTATACGTAGCATTCAAGGTAGTTGCATTCGGAGAGAATGTTCCTCCTACTCCACCATCAGACCAGGTTCCACCCGTGGCTGAACCACCCACAGTACCTCCTAAGGCCGCGCTGGTTCCACCCTGACAAATCGCTGTCAACGCTGAACCAGCATTTGCAGTCGGCAACGCATTCACCGTATTGGTGATGCTGTTCGAGGTGGCAGGTGAGCCCGTCAAACATGGTGTCGCATTCGAGGTCATCACCACGGTGACAATCTGGCCATTCGTTAATGATGTAGTCGTATACGTAGCACTATTGCTCCCAACATTCGATCCGTTCACGCGCCATTGATATGATGGTGTAGTGCCGCCATTCGTTGGGGTGGCAGTAAATGTAACACTGGCTCCCGCACAAATCGTATTGTCTGCATCACTGGATGCGATGCTCACACTCGCCGGTAAATTCGGATTGACCGTAGTGGTGATAGTATTCGATGTTGCCGGTGACCCTGTCAAACATGGTGTAGCATTGGATGTCATTACTACACTCACGTCATCATCGTTTGCCAATCCGGTTGTTGTATAAGTAGCACTGTTGGTCCCAACATTCACTCCATTTAACTTCCACTGATAAGATGGTGTTGTACCTCCATTGGTTGGCGTAGCGGTAAACGTTACACTCGCTCCGGGACAAATCGTATTGTCTGCATCACTCGATGCGATACTCACACTCGCCGGTAAAGATGGATTAACGGTCAAACTCTTCGAGGCCGTCGTTGAACCGCAACTTCCACCAGAGGTGGTTAATGTCAAGGTTACCGTACCCGAATAATTAGACGGTGGTGTATATGTTGCATTTAAGTTATTTGCATTCGGACTGAATGTTCCCCCTACTCCACCGCCAGACCAGGTTCCGCCGGTAGCTGTACCACCAACAGAACCACCCAAAGCCGCGCTGGTTCCACCCTGACAAATCGCTGTCAACGCTGAACCAGCGTTTGCAGTGGGTGCTGATGGTGTAATACTGGAAGTTGATCGACTGGTGCTTGAACCGCAGGCATTGTCTGCCGTAACGGATACTGTTCCAGCTCCAGATCCTGCGGTGATTGTTGCAGATGTGGT
>JBILCT010000057.1:0-6540 GCA_044353025.1 Ferruginibacter sp.
TCAAAAGTATTTCGTCAGGTACCTGCTTTGCATGAATTAACCCAATTGAGTAATCAAGGAAATGAAGTCTGTTTCTGTACCATTGGGGATGCCTCCACCAGTGAAGGGCAGTTTTGGGAAACGATCAATGCAGCCGGAGTGCTTCAGGTACCATTGGCTGTTTTTGTTTGGGATGATGGTTACGGGATCTCAGTTCCCAAAAAATACCAAACGACCAAAGGTTCGATTTCAGAAGCACTTTCGGGATTTCAAACTGCAGATGGTAGCAATGGATTCAATATTTATAAACTGAAAGGTTGGGATTATGCCGGTATGTGTGAAGTATTGGAGGATGCCATTCAACACATCAGAGATACCCATACCCCTGCTATATTTCATGTTGAAGAACTCACACAACCACAAGGGCATTCAACTTCGGGTAGTCATGAACGTTATAAGTCTTCAGAAAGACTGGATTGGGAGAAAAAATGGGATGGAATTGTTCAGCTGCGCCAATGGATTTTGGACAATGAACTGGCTGTTGAAAATGAACTAACAGCGATAGAAACATCAGCGGTTGAAGCGGTGAAAGAATCAAAAAGAATGGCTTGGTCTAAATATACAGAACCAATCAAGGTACTATTGGAGGAAGCCACTGATCGATTAAACCTTGTCATCCATCTCCACCCCCGAATCGAAGGGTTTATTCGGGAGCTCAAAACCCTGAGAGATCCTTTTCGTAGAGACATACTTAGAAATGTATCTATGGCAATGGATGCGCTGCATGGACTAACTGATCCGTCCGTATTGGGTTTGCAAGGATGGTTTGAAAATCAAAAAGAAATTCATGCAGGGTTATATGATTCACATTTATATAATGAAGGTCCAAAAGCGGCATTAAATGTTCCTGCAGTTCCATTATCATATCAAGAAGATGCTCCTTTGCTGAATGGGTTTGAAATTTTAAACCAGTACTTTGACCAGTTGTTTGCTGCAGATTCCAGAATGGTTGCGTTTGGTGAAGATTTGGGTCATATTGGTGATGTAAATCAGGGTTTTAGTGGGTTGCAGGAAAAATATGGCATCGAAAGAATTTTTGATACCGGTATACGCGAATTGACCATCATGGGACAAGGGATAGGATTGGCGATGCGTGGACTTCGTCCAATCGCAGAAATCCAATATCTGGATTATCTGTTGTATGGATTACAGCCATTAAGCGATGATGTTTCTACTTTACATTATAGAACAGCCGGACAGCAGAGCTGTCCGATCATTGTAAGAACCAGGGGGCATAGATTAGAGGGAATTTGGCATAGCGGTTCTCCCATGGGCATGATTATCAATGCGCTTCGCGGAATGTTTGTTTGCGTTCCAAGAAACATGACGCAGGCAGTTGGCATGTACAACACACTGCTTCGTTCCAACGATCCAGGATTGATCATCGAATGTTTGAACGGGTATCGACTCAAAGAGAAACTACCTTCCAATTTACTCGACTATACATTACCGTTAGGCGTTCCGGAAATACTAAGAAACGGGGATGATATTACCATTGTGAGTTATGGGTCAACTTTAAGAATTATTGAAGATGCTGCAAACAGATTAACTGAAATGGGCATCTCCTGTGAGATTGTAGATGTGCAAACTTTACTGCCATTTGATCGGCCACAAATCATTCGTCAATCGCTTGAAAAAACCAATAGAATTCTGTTTGTTGACGAAGATGTACCTGGAGGTGCTGCTGCATATATGTTTAATCAGGTCATGGAAAATCAGCATGGATATCGCTTGCTGGATGTTGCTCCGCGGACGTTAACGGCAAAAGCCCATCGTCCGGGTTACGGAAGTGACGGCGATTATTTTTCGAAGCCAAATGCAGAGGATGTTATTCGCGTGGTGCGTGAGATGATGGCTGAATAAAATTGGATGTGTTATCCTATTTCAAATTGTGATATACTTTTTGAACGTCATCATCCTGCTCTAAGCGGTCAACCAGTTTCAAAACTTCTTGTGCTTGATCTTCATTTAGTTCAACGGTATTGGCAGGGATGCGAGTAAGTTCAGCAGTGCTTACTTCTATATTTTTATCTTCCAGCGCTTTATTCATATTCCCAAATTCGCTGAAGGCGGTTCGGATAATGATATTCCCTTCACTGTCTTCTCCAATTTCCTCTAATCCGAAATCAATCAGTTCCAATTCGAGGTCTTCCAAATTTTGACCGGTGTTCTTGATTTTAAATTCACCCATACGATTGAATGAGAAAGCCACGCTTCCGCTGGTTCCTAATGCTCCTCCACCTTTGGTGAAATGCATGCGCACATTAGCTACTGTTCGGGTTGAATTATCAGTGGCTGTTTCTACCAACACTGCCACACCATGCGGTGCATATCCTTCATATACAATTTCATCATAGTTGGTCGTGTCTTTACCCATCGCACGCTTGATCGCAGCTTCCACTCGATCTTTGGGCATGTTGCAGGCCTTGGCATTGATATAGCAGCGACGGAGCGCAGGATTGTTATCCGGATCAGGACCGCCGTTTTTCACTGCGATTGCTATTTCTTTTCCAATCCGGGTAAAATTTTTAGCCATTTTATCCCAACGGGCAAACATGGCACTTTTTCTCACTTCAAATATCCGTCCCATAATACTTTGTTTTTTCGAGGGGCAAAGGTACGAAAGGATTTTTTTGAATGAAAACGAAACTGTGAAACGATGGACTGATTTACCTTCGCCTCATGGAAAAAAAATTATCCTTTGAACAGTTGTCAGCATTTGTCCACTCTGTTTTTGAAGCAATGGGATGTTCGAGAGAAGATGCACAAACTGCAGCCGGGAATTTATTATCAGCAGATTTGAGTGGCGTGGACAGTCACGGGGTAGCCAGACTAAGTGGTTATTTCAGATTATGGGAAGCGGGGAGGATAGAAGCAAAACCCAATATTAAAGTGCTACATGAAACGCCAAGTACAGCCTTGGTAGATGCAGATCGAGCATTGGGTTTAGTTGCTGCACCATTTGCAATGAATCTCGCCATAGAGAAAGCAAAGATTGCCGGGACAGGGTGGGTGGCAGTACGAAACAGTAATCATTATGGTATTGCCGGACAATATGCAAAAATGGCCTTGACGCATGATATGATCGGGATTTCAATGACCAATGCATCCGCACTGGTTTCGCCTACATTTTCTCGGGAACGCATGTTGGGCACCAATCCAATTGCTATGGCTGTTCCTGCAGCAAGCGAACCTGCATTTGTGGCTGATTTTGCAACCACTACAGCATCAAACGGTAAGTTGGAAATATTGCAAAGAAAATCAGCAGCTACTCCCGAAGGTTGGATTCAGGATGAATTGGGAGAAATTACCCGTGATCCGGCCATTTTGAAAAAAGGGGGATCTATGTTGCCATTGGGCAGTAACCGGGAACATGGAAGCCATAAAGGATTCATGCTGGGTTCAATGGTTGATATTCTTTCCGGTGTGTTGAGCGGTGCAAATTTTGGTCCCTGGGTACCCCCATTTCCGGCTTATGTGCCAATGCCTGAAAATCAACCCGGAAAAGGGCTTGGGCATTTTTTTGGTGCAATCAGGGTAGACGCTTTCGAAACTGCTGAATCATTCAAACAGCGTATGGATTTATGGATCAGGCGATTTCGGGAGGCAACTCCTATTGATCCTATTCAGCCGATCATTATTCCAGGTGAGCCGGAACGTATGGCTGAAAAGGAACGAATCATCCATGGAATACCGCTTACCGAGTCTGTTTGGGAAGATCTGAAGCAACTCTCTGAGCGGTTAAAAATCAATTTTTGAGGGAGCTATCAGTTTTTTTTAAAAAAAAGACATTTTTTTTCTGTCTTGCACAATAAGTAATCTCCACTTGCGTTTAATAAGTGGTTTTTCATAGGATATTGGATTAATACGGGCTACGATTTCTATCATGGCCCCTTTTTTTTGCCCATAACTCAATCAACATAAAAAAAGCCCGATTCATTTTAGAATCGGGCTTTTGCTTAGTCAGTTATTGTTAGAGAATCAGCATTGCATCTCCATAGCTGAAGAAACGATACTTTTCCTTGATTGCTTTTTGATAGGCTTCCATCATTAAGTCATATCCTGCAAAAGCACAAGCCATGATCATTAAGCTCGATTTTGGAATATGAAAGTTAGTTACCAATGCATCGGCAATATTGAAATTGTATGGTGGATGTATAAAATTATTGGTCCATCCTTCAGAAGGTTTCAACATTTTTTGAGCGGTGTAAGAAGATTCCATGGCGCGCATGGTTGTTGTACCGATCGAGCAAATACGACGGCCTCCTTCTTTTGCTTTATTTACAATCGCGCAAGCGGTTTCGTTGACTTGATAGTATTCCGCGTCCATTTTATGCTTGCTCAGATCTTCCACTTCAATTTGACGGAAAGTACCTAAGCCGGTATGCAAGGTAACTTCTGCAAATCTTACTCCTTGTATTTCTAGGCGTTTGATGAGTTCTTTACTGAAATGAAGTCCGGCTGTTGGTGCGGCTACAGCCCCTTCCAGTTTGGCATAAACAGTTTGATAACGATCTTTGTCAGACTCTTCAGGTTTACGTTTGATGTATTTGGGTAGGGGCGTTTCGCCCATGAATTCCAGCATTTGACGGAAAGATTCCTCCGTGCTGTCCCAAAGGAAACGAATGGTTCTGCCGCGACTGGTCGTGTTGTCAATGACTTCTGCTACCAATTCATCATTGTCACCAAAATAAAGTTTGTTACCTACACGGATTTTACGGGCAGGATCAACAATTACATCCCAAAGACGATTGGCCTTGTTCAGTTCACGTAGCAGGAACACTTCAATTTTTGCACCGGTTTTTTCCTTACGTCCGTACATGCGGGCAGGGAATACTTTGGTATTATTCACGACAAAAACATCCTTGTCGTTGAAATATTCCATGATGTCAGAGAAAACGCGGTTTTCGATTTGACCGGTTGCACGGTCGATGACCATTAAGCGACTTTCTTCACGCTTTTTGGTAGGTTGTTGTGCGATTAAATTCAGCGGGAGTTCGAAACCAAATTGAGATAACTTCATATTGAGTAGAAATGATTTTGTGAATCAAATCTGCCGAACATACAATAAGGAATCTCTTCAAGCCCTATGTAGGTGGGCGCATATCATGTTACGGCATGATTTTGAAGGGCAAAGTTAAGGAAATTGAGTGTTAATTACTTTTAAAATAAACAATGGGGGACATTTTTCGCAACATAGTCGTTAGCATTGAAAGCTAAGCAAACAATTTGTTTTTTTGTTTGAAGAAAGAAAAAGACATTAATAAAAAAATGAAAGAGGCAATGCATTCAAATATTTCGCTGGATGCTTCATAGTACATATTATTTGACACACTTTGGTTTACCATTCTCAGTGTAATTCTGAATACGATCCAATTTATCAGAAAAAAGATGCCCATAGCAAACGAAGGAACGGGCATTTTAATGCGTTTAATCCATCGAGAAGTGTTACCTGAAGCAAATGTTATGAGCGGGAGGGCAATTCCAAAAAAAAGACAAAACAAACGGAATAGAAAATTGAACTCCAATAGTCTTGCCAATCCCTTTTTTGGTACATGATTATCGTCTCCTGTATTGAAAGTGTATAAGTTATGAATGTTGAATTCATCCTGTACATTTATTGTTTTAATACTTTCAGGCGTTTCAAAATGAAAAATCTGCTGACCCCAGCTGATTTCTTCTGCAGCACCAAAAAAGAAAACAATTCCTAATAACAAGAAAAAAACACTTTTTGTAGTTTTAAAACTTCTGATAAAATAGACGGCGCTTATTAAAAAGCATGCGGAAGTACCAAGTTCGAACGGTCCTGTTTCATCTCCTAATTTAATCACCGTATCTATTGAACACCATAGATAAATTGTATAACTTAGTAGAATAGCTGCTACAATTGCAAATACATTCAGTCTGTTTTCCGACCAATCTGATTGTATGCTTTTTTTAACAGCTTGTATTTCAGGTCTATTATTTTTCATCGTTAATTACACTATTGGGTATAAAAATATTTTATGAAAGCATTATGCTTGTGCTTTTAATTAAAACTTAAGGTGTTTTACGGTCATGCCATCATTGATCAGCTGTTTGAGCGACTCGATGCCTATCCTAAGATGTGATTCAACATAGTTTTTAGTGACAACTTGGTCACTGGCTTCGGTTTTTACACCTTCCGGATTCATGGGTGAGTCGCTTACGAGAAGCAGCGCTCCAGTCGGAATTTTGTTGTAAAATCCTATGCTGAAAATGGTTGCGGTTTCCATATCAATGGCGTGGGCACGAACACGTTGAAGATATTCTTTGAATTCATCGTCATGTTCCCAAACACGACGGTTAGTCGTGTAGCAAACACCCGTCCAATAGTCATATTCATTATCTCGGATGGTAGTGGAAATTGCTTTTTGAAGGGCGAAAGCGGGAAGTGCAGGAACTTCCGGCGGGAAATAATCATTACTGGTTCCTTCGCCTCTGATAGCGGCGATTGGTAAAATCAAGTCGCCAACCTTGTTT
>JBILCT010000058.1:0-6524 GCA_044353025.1 Ferruginibacter sp.
AAAGTCTTTCCATCGGGTGTTACCAAAACGCTGGTCATTAGTCCGAGTGAACCAAATCCTTGCGCAACGGTATCACTTTGTACATCCCCGTCATAGTTTTTACAAGCCCAAACAAAGTTGCCATTCCATTTCAATGCACTTGCAACCATGTCGTCGATCAAACGATGTTCGTAGGTGATTCCAGCCTCAACGAAACTTGCTTTGAATTCATTTTGATAGACCTCTTCAAAAATATCTTTGAAACGGCCGTCGTATTTTTTGAGGATCGTATTCTTGGTAGAGAGGTAAAGAGGCCATTTTTTACTCAGCGCCATGTTGAAGCAACTGCGGGCAAATCCGTAAATGCTTTCATCTGTATTGTACATAGACATAGCCACACCATCCCCTTTAAAATTGTACACTTCGAAAACTTGTGGTGTACTTCCATCTTCTGGAGTGAACGTCATGGTTAATTTACCTTTCCCTTTGATAACTGTATCGGTTGCACGATACTGATCTCCAAATGCATGTCTTCCGACAATGATGGGAGCTGTCCAGTTGTTTACCAAACGAGGTACATTTTTCATTACAATTGGCTCACGAAAAACAGTTCCGTCCAATATGTTTCGAATGGTTCCGTTCGGACTCTTCCACATTTGTTTTAGGTTGAATTCTTTCACGCGAGCTTCATCAGGAGTAATGGTAGCACATTTGATGCCAACGCCACAAGCTTTGATTGCGTTCGCTGCATCGATGGTCACCTGATCATTGGTTTGATCACGATATTCCATGCCTAGGTCGTAATATTGGATGGGCACATCGAGATAAGGTAGAATGAGTTTGTCTTTGATGAATTTCCAGATAATTCGGGTCATTTCATCGCCATCCAGTTCAACAACGGGATTAGCCACTTTAATTTTTGCCATAGTCTAAAATTTGAACGGCGAAGGTACAAAAACGTGTTGTTCCTTGTTCTTACCGCGTGAAAAACAGTCAAATAAAATGGATGGAACCTCTGATCAAAGATTCTTGATTAGCTCGTCACCGAATTCGCTGGTTTTAAGAAGGGTGCCTTCTTTGAGCAGATTATAAAAATCAATGGTCACCGTTTTGTTTCGAATGGTACGTCCCACTGAATTGGTGATGAGCTCAGCTGCCTCTCTCCAGCCCATATATTCAAGCATCATTACTCCACTTAAAATGACAGAAGAAGGATTCATTGTGTTCGTATTTGCGAACCTGGGGGCAGTACCATGCGTTGCTTCAAATACGGCATGTCCGGTATCGTAGTTGATGTTGGCTCCCGGAGCGATTCCGATTCCACCCACTTGTGCGGCCAATGCATCACTGATATAATCTCCATTTAAATTCAGCGTCGCAATTACGCTGTAATCTTGAGGTGCCAGCAAGGTTTGTTGTAAAAAATTATCTGCAATCGCATCTTTGATGATCACTTTACCACCTACTGCGCTCAATCTCATTTCTTCATTGGCAACCGCTTCACCACTTTCTGATTTGGTTGCTTCCCACTGACGCCAGGTATACACTTCCCCTGCAAATTCTCGTTCAGCCAATTCGTACCCCCAGTTTTTGAATGCCCCTTCCGTAAATTTCATGATGTTTCCTTTGTGCACGATGGTGACGGAAGGAAGTTTATTATCGATCGCAAATTGAATGGCAGCTCGGATCAGTCGTTCACTGCCTTCCTGACTTACCGGTTTGATACCAAAGGAAGATGATTGAGGGAAACGTATTTTTTTTACGCCCAATTCACTGGTCAGAAAATTCAATAGCTTGTTCGCTTCCGGAGTTCCTGCCATGTATTCAATGCCGGCATAGATGTCTTCCGTGTTTTCCCTGAAAATCGTCATGTTCACTTTTTCCGGTTGCCACATGGGAGAAGGGGTGCCTTCAAAATATCTAACCGGACGTAAACAGACATAAAGATCCAGTTCCTGACGCAAAGCCACGTTTAAACTCCGTATGCCACCACCGACCGGAGTAGTTAGCGGACCTTTGATGGAAATCAAGTATTCCTTGAACGCATTCATGGTAGCTTCAGGCATCCATTCCCCTGTTTGATGGAAGGATTCTTCCCCAGCCAATACTTTCAACCACTGAATCTTACGGTGACCATGATACGCTTTTTCAACGGCCGCATCAAATACCCGAACCGCTGCCTGCCAGATATCCGGACCGATACCATCTCCTTCGATAAATGGTATGATGGGTTGGTTGGGGACGAGGAGTTTTCCTTCGGGTCCCATGGTAATTTTATTCATTGCTAACGGATTGATTTTCCGCGCAAAGTTAACATCCAGGTGAGGTTTACTCCAACGAAAAAAGAAATAAGTTTTTCAAAAAAATCCATCAGAAATCAAGTTTTCCATTTACCCATGTAGGGTCGAATTGTACGTCTCCAAATTTTTGGTAGAACTGTAAAGCAGGTTCATTCCAGTCGAGCACCTGCCAATTCATTCCTTGCAGCCCGCGTGATTTTCCCCAATGAATCAAACCTTCAAACAATTGATGGCCGACTCCTTGTCTTCTGTATGTTTCTGTAACAATGATGTCTTCGAGATAAAGTCTTTGTCCTTTCCAGGTGCTGAAACGGATATACCAGAGTGCAAACCCCACGATTTGAAGCGAACCATCTTCCATTTCTACTTCGGCAACCAGCGACCACCATACCGGATGTTCACCAAAACCGCTTTCTATAAAATGATTGAAGCTGATGGTTACTTCTTCCGGTGCTTTTTCATAAAGAGCCAGTTCATGAATCAAAGCCATCATGGCCTCACCATCAGTTCTTTTCGCTTCGCGGATATGAATGGTGGAATGCATGGTCAGGGTTGCTGGATGAGGGTAAGCGTGATGCCGTAGGAGCCATCAGCCACGTAGCCGCCGTTGTTGGGTTGATATTCTTTGTGGAAGAAATTTTTGTAAATCAAACCAACGCCCTTTGCATATTTTTCAACACTCTGATTGATTTCGTGGTAACCGTCAGGATCTTCAGGGGTTCCGATGATTTCATCGCGTTGGCGAATTGTGATTGTTTCGTCAAAGGCTAGATTGCCAATTGTGTATGGAGATCCTATGCTGTCATACGTGTAGTTCCAGTTATCCATATAACGTAAGGAAGAATTGGTAGAATAAGTATCAATAAAAGCATTGCCTTTCCAACTGAATCCATTTTCTATTGGACGGCGAAGTTTGATGAAACGTAAATTATTTTCTACCCATTCAAATTGATCTGTAGTTGCGATGGCCCAACAAGTGGCATCGGGAGTCCATTGATCCGTTGCCTGTTTACGAATGAAACGAAATACCCGATAGGCAGGACGATTCAGATTGTCTTGAATCAGTGAATCAACTAAAAATTTCACTTGATAACTACGAATGGTATCTTTCGTTCCGAAGTTGGTATAAACGAGCGAGTCTAACTGATAAACGAAAGATTGTCCGGTTTTTAGAGACAGATAATCAGCGATTGGTATGTTGGGATATTCTGAAGTTTTATTGCAGGATGCAAATAGGATAACAACTCCCACAGTAAATAGAACTCGACGTGTGTATGATTGAATGATTGTTAGCATTCGTCAAATGATTGGATTCGTTCTTTGTATGATACCACCGCCAATCACATCATCTCCATCATAAAACACAGCACTTTGTCCGGGAGCGATTCCTTTCACCGGTTCATAAAATTGTACATGGATATTTTCATGTTCACTGCTTAGTGCACTCATCATGCCAGCATCTTTATAGCGAATTTTAGTGACGGCTTCCAGTTCATTGATCTCTGTTTGTTCAAATTTTTGCCAATTGAGTTTGGTGACGATCATTTGTTGTTGGCGTAAATCTTCTTCCGTTCCAAGTGTTACAGTATTTGTATCGGGATCGATGGCAATTACAAAGGCAGGGTGTCCCAGCGCAATATCAAGTCCTTTTCTTTGTCCGATGGTGTAGAAAGGGTAACCCTTGTGTTTGCCAAGCAGTTTCCCTGTTTTATCGATGAAGTTTCCACCATTTACCTCTGATTCGAGGGTAGGGATGCGTCTTTTCAAAAAGCCACGGTAATCATTGTCGGGAACAAAGCAGATCTCATAGCTCTCACTTTTTTTAGCGAGTTCGGGGTATCCGAAGTCATGCGCCATTTGACGAATTTCGGTTTTATGATATGTGCCCAAGGGAAGCAAAGTTCTGGAGAGTAGATCCTGTGGTAAGCCCCATAATACATAGCTTTGGTCTTTGGTTTGATCCAGTCCTTTACGAATAAAGTATCGTCCGTTTTTGTGTTGATGAACCTGGGCATAATGACCGGTAGCGATGAACGCACATCCAAGTGCATCTGCCCGTTTAAGTAAGGCGCGCCATTTGATATGGGTATTGCACATTACGCATGGATTGGGCGTTCTGCCGGCGAGGTATTCCTCTACAAAATTATCGACAACAAAATCACCAAACTCGTCTCGAATATCTAGGATATAATGCGGGAAACCGTGTTCCACCGCTGCCTGACGGGCATCGTTGAAACTATCTAGATTGCAACAGCCTGTTTCTTTTTTATTGTTAGCAGGAGCACTGGTGGCATAATCCCAGGTTTTCATAGTGATGCCAATTACTTCATATCCCTCTTTATGTAACATGAGTGCAGCAACGGTACTGTCGATACCGCCACTCATGGCTACCAATACTTTTCCTTTTGTACGCATGATTTTATAGAGTACAAAGATAATGAAGGTGCGGCAGTGGAAGATTTCGATGGAAGGTATTTAAACAGACATTTTATGCTTTTGGTCATGCGTGAGATATAAGTTTCCGGGATTGAGTCAAGAAAGAACCAAACTTCAACTTGGGATTTTTCTTTTTTTGAAACAGAAATGCGGTATGATTTAGGCGGATTATGTTCTTCGTCATATCGTTATATTATTCACTTTTTGCCAATAAAAAATTTCGTCAATTGCATTGTGAATCAAGATCTCGAGCATATTGGTATTAGAATAAAAAGACTGCGTTCTTTCAAAGGTATGAATCAGGAAGATCTGGCAAAAGCTATCGGTCGAACCCGTTCATTGATTTCACATCTTGAAAGAACAGGTAATGTAAATAGATATACGTTACAGGAAATTGCAGTGGCATTGGATATGTCTGTGGAAGAACTTGAGCAAGTCAATATGGATCCCCGATCGATGATTCAAAATAATTATCAGCCTTTGGTAAGAACAAAATCCAAAAAAAATCCCGCTGAAATTTCTGATATCCTAGAATTAATCCAACAACACAAAGAAGAAATCGAGTTTTTAAGAGACACCATTCAACATCAATGGAGAGTTATCCATGATCTGACACATGAATTTCCTCCCAAAAATATTAAATTAAAGAAATAGGTTTAAATATTTTCAATCGTTAGGTTTTGTGTCGGCTTAATTTTTAAAGATTGATTTTATTATTGTCTTTAAAATTTCGTTTTAATTTTTTTGTTACGAATCCCAACAACAACTTGTTTTAGCTTCAAGCTTTTACAAATCCATTCGCCGTATTTTTGCATGCATGGATATTGAGCTCTCATCATTGGAATCGAAAATTTTCCAGAAACTTGCCACTGCTGCCCGTACCCTTCAACTTCCCGCTTATGTGGTTGGTGGTTTTGTGCGCGATAAAATAATGAATCGCCCTACGAAAGATTTAGACGTGGTTTGTTTGGGGGATGGTATTGAATTTGCCCATGAAGTATCTCAACAATTTACGCCGGCACCCCATGTTAGTTTTTTCAAAAACTTTGGGACTGCTCATATTCGAATTCTTGTTGATGAAAATTTGGTAACGGGAGAAGATGCGACTTTCATAGATATTGAATTTGTTGGCGCCAGAAAGGAAAGCTATCAACATAACAGCCGTAATCCTGCTGTTTCTCCGGGTTCGCTTGATGATGATCAATTAAGAAGAGACTTCACCATCAACGCGCTTGCCATTTCCCTGAATCCGGAAAACTTCGGTCAACTGATAGATCCCTTTGATGGCAAGGGTGATTTGGAGCGCCGTATCATCCGAACGCCACTCGATCCTCATTCCACCTTCAGTGACGACCCCCTTCGAATGATGCGCGCCATTCGTTTCAGTACGCAGCTTCAATTCGATATTCTTCCTGAAACGCTTGATGCGATCAGGGATATGGCCGATCGATTACCCATTGTGAGTGCTGAGCGGATCATAGATGAACTCAACAAAATCATTCTGGCTGAAAGGCCTTCACATGGATTCGATTTACTTTATCAAACAGGCCTATTACACAAATTTTTCCCGCAAATGGTGGCCTTGGCTGGAGCGGAATACATTGATGGAAAAGGTCACAAGGATAATTTCTATCATACCATACAAGTACTCGATAACGTTGCCGAACAAACGAAAGATCTTTGGATCAGATGGGCAGCCATTTTACATGATATTGGTAAACCTCCGACAAAAAGATTCGAAAATGGGCATGGGTGGACCTTTCATGGTCATGAAGTAATTGGCGGGAGAATGGTGCCTAAAATTTTCCA
>JBILCT010000059.1:0-6511 GCA_044353025.1 Ferruginibacter sp.
AAAAAAGTAGCCCTTATTATCATGGATGGATGGGGAATCGGAAAAATAAAATCAAGTGATGCTATTCAACATGCAAGGGTGCCATTTGTACAATCATTGTACCCTCAGTACTCAAACACCACTTTAATTACCTGTGGGGAAGCCGTTGGATTACCTGAAGGACAAATGGGGAACAGTGAAGTTGGGCACTTGAATCTGGGTGCCGGAAGAGTTGTATATCAGGAACTACAGCGCATCAATGTGTCAATTCGAGAACATGAGTTGGATAAGAACACGGTGTTGCAAGGTGCTATTCAGTATGCAAAAGAACACAACAAACCAATTCATCTGATTGGATTGGTGAGTGACGGAGGAGTGCATTCACATATCAATCATCTCAAAGCATTGTTGGATATCCTGCATCATGAGAAAATGGAAAATGTACTGGTACATGCTTTTACAGACGGAAGAGATACGGACCCTAAATCAGGGAAAGGATTTATTCAGGATTTGTTGAAGCATATGCAATTAAGTACCGGAAAACTTGCTAGTGTTACTGGAAGATATTATGCGATGGATCGCGACAAAAGATGGGAGCGTGTAAAGCTCGCCTATGATGCGCTCGTCAAAGGAATTGGAAGTATGAGTGATGATTTCATTCAAGCGATTGAAAATAATTATCAAGAAGGTATTACAGATGAGTTCTTAAAACCTATGCTGAATAAAAATCTCGAAAACAAAACCATCACGAAAGATGATGTGGTCATCTGCTTCAATTTCAGAACAGATCGTTGTCGGGAAATCACAGAGGCACTTACACAACAAGCTTTTCCGGAGCAAGACATGCAGCCGATGCCATTGCATTTTATCACCATGACTCAGTATGACCCGAAATATAAACATGTCAAGGTATTATATGAAAATGACGATCTGAAAAACACGCTCGGAGAAGTATTGGCTGCACATGGAAAAACACAATTACGGATGGCGGAAACAGAAAAGTATCCGCATGTAACTTTCTTTTTCAATGGTGGCAGAGAAACGCCTTTTGAAGGAGAGGAGCGAATCATGGTTGCTTCACCCAAAGTAGCCACTTACGATTTGCAACCGGAGATGAGTGCACCTGAACTCACCTCAGCTGCTTTGGATGCGATTGAAAAAATACAACCTGATTTTCTTTGTTTGAATTATGCCAATGCAGATATGGTTGGACACACAGGTGTTTGGGATGCAGTATTAAAAGCAGTTGAAACCGTCGATCAGTGTGTTGAAAAACTAGTAGCCATTTTATTAAAAAATAATTATACCATTTTCCTGACCGCAGATCATGGGAATGCTGATTTTATTGTAAATGAAGATGGCTCACCCAACACGGCTCATACCTTAAATCCTGTTCCTCTGTTCCTGATTGACAATACGTGGAAAGGCAGTTTAAAAAATGGGAAACTGGGGGACATTGCTCCTAGTATTTTACATTGGATGGATATTCCTATCCCTTCTGAAATGAAAGGTGATGTTTTAATCAATCCATAAAAATTGAAAAATGAAAAAAAGAATTCTGGTCGTATTGGCAATAGTAATCGTTGGTATGCAATTTTTCAAGTTAGAACCACACTCAACACCTTTGCCTAAGGCGCCTCTGGAAAATGTTGTTTCCGTTCCTCAAGAAATCCAATCGATTCTTCAGAAAAGCTGTGCCGATTGTCACAGTGAAAAAACAGTTTACCCTTGGTATGCGAGAATTCAACCAATTGGTTGGTGGATCAATCATCACATTGAGGAAGGCCGCATGGAATTTAATATGGAACAATTTGGCAATTACCCCATTAAAAGACAGGCGCATTTATTGGAAGAGATTGAAGAAGTAGTGGAATCCGGCGAAATGCCCATGCGCAGTTATACGTTGATGCATTCAACAGCAAAACTCAGTCAAACCGAAAAAAAATGGCTTGTCACCTGGGCAAATGACAGTAGAAAAAAAGTCTCTTCAACACTGGAAAATGGAATAGAATAAATGTTAAAATCTTTGTTTAGGAACAACCGATTTAGAATTTAACAATATATTCGACTATAAATCCCGAATACATGACCGAAGCGCAAATGCTCATCGGGTGCTTAAATAATCAGCCGGAAGCACAACAAAAGCTTTATCTGCATTTTAGTCCGAAATTACTCGGCGTTTGTTATCGTTATGCCCGTAACAAATCAGATGCTGAGGATATGTTACAAGAAGGATTTATCAAAGTTTATCAAACCCTGCATCAATTTCGTGGTGATGGATCACTGGAGGGATGGATCAGAAGAATCATTGTTCATACCTGTATCAATCTGCTCAAGAAAAATCAAAAATTTGCGGATTGTCTGGATATAGATCATGCCTTAACCATTCCAACGTGTCATGATGCCATTCCATCTATTTTACAGGCAAAGGATATTGTTGAATCTATTCGTAGTTTGCCATTGGGTTACCGTACGGTATTGAATTTGTTTGCGATCGAAGGATATTCTCATCGTGAAATTTCAGACATGCTGGACATAGAGGAAAGTACCAGCAGAAGTCAATATGCTCGAGCAAAATCTCAGTTGGAAATGATATTGACACGCAAAGGAATCATGCCAGCCCAATCCAAAAATAAACGTGCATAAAGCGGATGTATAATCAGAATCACGATAGAGACGAATTTGAGTGGTTTCTTCAGGATGCCCTGAAAGATTTTCGTATGACATCAGGTCGTCGAGTATGGAAAAGCTTGTATAATAATTTACATCCAAACAAACGTTGGCCAGCGTTCAGTACCGTAATATTATTTATATGTTGCTTAAGTTTTTTTGAACAGCCTCTGCTTAAGCGAAATCTGGTTCATGATAAAAAATCATTTTCGGTTTTATCAAAAAAAACACAATTGGGAGACAAACCGATGATTGCATTTTCTTCAACTTCAATCATCCAGCAAACATCAGCAACTGCCATCACTTCTACGCATTCAATTCAACAGAAATTTACTATTAACTCATTCAAAGGAAATACAACAGTTCATCAATCAAGCATGGATGTATTTGATGATGTCGAAAATGTAGCAATGGATAAAAATATATTCCATGCATCATGGATTGGCAACAACACAGAACTGGCACTCAAACCGAAATTCAAATCAATTCGGTTAGAAAACTGCATCGCCGAAGAAAATAATCTCGAAAAAGAGGTAGCTCCATCGTTAAAAAAATTTTCAACCACGTACTACCTCACTCCTTCTGTCGGTTATAGAAAGCTCAACAGAATTTCGGATGTTTCGGGTGCTTTGTTTCCTGCAGGCGCTTTCAGTGCAGATGCGCCCGAGTTCTTTCAGAAACCTTCTCTCAACATGGAAATTGGTATGATGGCAGGATATTCTATACAACCAAATCTCACATTGCTGGCAGGTATTCAGTTGGCATATATGGGTTATAGAATCGAAGCTACAGAATGGGAGGGGCCTGTTACTTCTGAACTCGAATATATAGACCCTGAAACCAATGAAATCCGAGTGCTTTACCGGGAAAGCCAACTCGCCAAAGTTTCCAATGGGAGCAAAGTCAGACAAAACTATTCCGTCGACCTTTCAATTCCTTTAGGGCTGAATTATACTATTTTAAATCAAGATAAATGGCAATGGAGTATTCAGGGGACCATTCAACCAGGTATAAAAATATCAGATAAGTCGGCCTTGCTTTCAGCGAATCAAACTAGCTATATCTATTCCCCCGAATTTACGAACCGTTTTACGCTTCATGCCGGTTTGTCAACCCAGATCAGCATCCCGATCAATGAAACACTCAATTTATCATTCGGACCTTCCGCTCGTTATCAAGTCAATCGCCAATACCGTTCGAATTTTGTTTATCGGGAAAATCGATTCAATGGAGGAATAACTGTTGGATTGGTCAAGTCCCTGTAATGTTGCGACTGCTCAATTATGTTATTAACTTCGCCCAATGTTTAAACGTTACGCAATTTCAATTTCTTTGAAGAGTATCTTTTTGTCGTTTATTTTCCTGGGTTGTTCAAACGACAGGAATGCTAACACAGAGGCTGCATTAGAATGGGAAGATGTAATGGATACAACAGCTGTAGCACCCAGCTTCTTTCCGGTAAGCGATTTCATTTTAGGTGAACTAAAAGAATTAGAGTCGGCAAATACTCGAATTCAACAAACAACGATCAAAGGAAAAGATACCTTAACAACAACAGTATCCATTCAAGCGTTAATCACTGAGTTGCAAGTTTTAAAAACCAGCAAAATTGATTCATTAAGTCTTTCAAATTATTTTACAGAAAAGAAGTTCAATGATCAAACCATCGGAACAGTTACACTTAGTTATGAAAAAAATGAGGACATCCTGGACAGTTTACCATGGAAAAACTGGGATGTTCATATAAGTCCTGAAACGGGCAAAGTTGTTCGCATTTATCTGGTTGAACAACTTCAATTATGGAAACGCAGACAAATCACCTGGATACCCGGCAAATCTTGTCAGTTGGTAACCATCGATGAAGAACCTAACTGTGAGCATCCACGCGTGAACCAAATCACTTATCAATGGGTTAAGCAATAGATGAATTACGAAACCTATGTTGAAATAGCCCCAACAATCCCTACTGCACCGGGTATTTATAAATATTTTGATGTGGCAGGAGAGTTGATCTATGTCGGCAAAGCGAAACATTTAAAAAAACGTATCAGCAGCTATTTTACGGGAAATCAACATAGTCTCAAAACCATTGAGCTAGTTAAACGTATTCAGCACATCGAGTTTACGATTGTTGACAACGAAGAAGATGCATTTTTACTTGAAAATAATCTGATTAAAGAATTCAGACCGCAGTATAATATTCGTTTGAAGGATGATAAATCTTATCCGTATTTGGTCATTAAAAACGAACGATTTCCACGTGTTTTTTTCACGCATAAAAAATTAAAAGACGGATCGCGATATTTTGGACCTTTCACATCAGTTTCTAATGTCCGAGAAATGCTGGCTTTTATTAAACCATTTTTCCCATTAAGAACCTGCAAACTGAATTTAAGTGAACGAAATATTTCTCAAGGGAAATTCAAAGTATGTCTGGAATATCACCTGGGCAATTGCAAAGGTCCTTGTGCAGGATTACAATCGCTGGATGACTACCATGAAGGAATAGATCGACTTATAGCCATGTTAAGAGGCAATACAACCCCGTTGATTCAACATTTAAAAACCCAATTGCAGGAAAACGTGAATGCAATGGAGTTCGAACAGGCAAATATTACACATCAAAAAATTGAAAGATTACAACAATACAAATCAAGATCTGCAGTTGCCAATGCAAATACGGGCACAGTTGATGTGTTCAGCATACTGGAGGATGAATCATTGGTATTTGTGAATTATTTATCTGTGAATGATGGCAATATTACCAGAACAAAAACAATTGAATTAGAACGAAGTTTGAATGAAAGCAAGGAGGAAGTCTTGATATTTGCGATTCATTTGTTGAGAAATATGTTTGGGAGTGAAGCGTTGGAAATGATCGTTCCTTTTGAAATTCATTACCCTGAATCACAATTGATCATAAAAATTCCAAAAGTTGGCGAGAAAAAAAAGTTATTGGATTTGTCTTTAAAAAATGTAGAACATTTTCGCACCATTCATGCGAATCGAAAAAAAATAACAGGTCAAATTGATGAAGCTGACAAAGCAATGGAAATTTTAGAAGGATTGAAAACTGCATTAAAATTGAGTGAATTACCGGTTCATATCGAGTGTTTTGACAATTCAAATTTGCATGGAACCAATGCGGTAGCTGCCATGGTATGTTTTAAAAATGGTTTATCATCTAAAAAAGACTATCGTCATTTCAATATCAAAAGTGTAGTAGGTATTGATGATTTTGCGAGTATGAAAGAGGTTGTATTCAGAAGATATGATAGATTGATTAAAGAGTCAAAATCGTTGCCTCAGTTGGTTATCATAGACGGCGGAAAAGGGCAGCTGAGTGCTGCGCTCGAGAGTATCCACGCATTGGGGTTAGACGGAAAAATCACGTTGGTTGGATTGGCAAAACAGCAGGAGGAATTGTTTTTCGCGAGAGATATGCAATCTATACAATTGAATTGGCAGAGTGATGAGTTGAATCTGATCAGAAGAATCCGGGATGAAGTTCATCGATTTGGAATAACACATCATCGTAATAAACGAAGTCGTTCTTCACTTCAGGATTCTTTTGATGCTATAAAAGGGATTGGAGAAGAAACAAAAAAGAAATTACTGAAACGATTTCGTTCTTTGAAAAATATGAGGGTTGCGGGTTATGAAGCCTGGAAAGAAGCGGTGGGCGTTCATAAAGCGGAATTGATTAAAAAGTATTTTGAGACAACCAAGGAAGTGAATTAATTATTTTAGATCGATCGAATCCTAGTTTTTATATCTTTTATAGGCAAAAAAAATCCCTGTATAAATCAGGGATTTTTTAGGATTCAGTGTTGAAGCATTCACTAATTAAATTCCATGGTCA
>JBILCT010000060.1:0-6458 GCA_044353025.1 Ferruginibacter sp.
CCGGTGGGTGCTTGCGTAGGTATGAAAGGAAGTCGTATTCATGGAATTGTTCGTGAGTTAAAAAATGAAAACATAGATGTGATCAATTGGACCAGCAATGTTCAATTATTGATACAGCGCTCACTGACACCAGCAAAAATTACCAGTATCGAAATGGATACAGATAAGAAACACGCGAATGTGTTTCTGAAGCCGGATCAGGTTTCATTGGCAATCGGACGTCGCGGCGTCAACATTAAACTTGCGTGTGAATTAACAGGTTTTGAAATTGATGTATTCCGAGACAATGAAGGTGAAGTTGATGGATATGATATTGATTTGGAAGAATTCAGCGATGAAATTGAACATTGGATCATTGATGAGTTGAAACGCGTGGGTTGTGATACGGCAAGATCCGTGTTGGATCTGACTGCGGAAGAACTCGAACGCAGGACTGATTTAGAGAAGGAAACCATCGAAGATATTCGTCGTATCCTACAGGAAGAATTCGAGCGCGACTAATGCCCTCATGAACACAGCAATTATTTTAAGCAGCAAACTGCGAATTAAAAACAAAGAATGTCAGAAGTAAACACACCCAGGTTGATGGCGGCAGCCAAAGAATTCAATATCGGCACCAATACGCTGATTGAATTCTTGGTATCCAAAAATTTCAGTGCGGATGATTTGAAGCCAACAACCAAACTCTCAGAAGAAATGTACCGCGTGCTTCAAGCCGAATTCCAACAGGATAAAGCGGCTAAGCTTAAAGCGGAGCAGGTGGATCTGCCGAAAGGAACCAGTGCAGATCAAAAAAAGAAAAGGGATGAAGAAGATTTGTCTATCAAGAAAAAAGAAGACAAAACCAAGGTAACAATCCCTGAGCCAGTCGTAGAACCGGTTGTTGAGGTAGTGGCTCCTGAGCCTTCTGCTGTTGAAATACCGGCACCGGAAACTACTGTTATCACCAATATTATCGCACCTGAACTTGGTGGACCCAAGGTGTTGGATAAAATTGATCTGGATCAAATTGATTCATCAACTCGTCCTAAAAAAGGAAAGAAAAAAGAGGTGGAATTGCCTGCGCCCGTTGTAGCTCCAACGCCTGCACCGGTTGTAGAAGTGCAGCAAAAAGTAGAAGAGGCGCCCGCACCTCCCGCACCGCCCGCACCTCCAACGATCGAGAATATTCAGGCAGATAAATTGACCGGTCCGAAAATTCTTGGAAAAATTGTTTTACCTGTAAACAATGATACCCGACCGGTTCGTGGAGCTGACGATAAGCAAAAGCGGAAGCGTATACCCATTCAGAAAAAAGCAGGTGATGATGGTGTACGTGGGACCAAAGCCATTCCGGATGGTCGTGATTCCGGAAACAGAGGCGGTCAACGCCCGGGTGCAAAACGTGGAGAAGACAAAGTAATCGACGAAAAAGAAATTCAGGAAAAACTCAAACAAACCCAGGCCAAACTTGCAGGTGCAGGTGGACGAGGCAAGAGTTTGAAAGCGAAATACAGAAAAGCAAAACGAGAAGAACACGCTGAACAGATTGATCGTGATGGCGCTTCAAGCAAACTACAAGTAACCGAATTCATCTCCGTGAGTGAGCTCGCCGGCTTAATGGATGTGAGCTTTGCTGACATCATCAGTAAGTGTATGAGTCTCGGTATCATGGTTTCCATCAACCAACGATTGGAAGCAGATGTGATCGAACTAGTAGCAGGCGAATTCAATTATGAAGTTGAATTTATTGGTGTGGACGATGCGGCTGAATTGGAAGTGGAAGAAGTGGAAGACAATCCGGAAGATTTGATCCCGCGTCCACCAATTGTTACCATCATGGGTCACGTTGATCATGGTAAAACATCATTGCTTGATCATATCCGTCAAACCAATGTGATTGCAGGAGAAGCAGGTGGAATCACTCAGCATATCGGTGCCTATGAGGTGACTTTGCAGGATGGTCGTGAAATTACATTCCTGGATACGCCGGGTCACGAAGCCTTTACGGCGATGCGTGCACGTGGTGCCAAGGTAACGGACATTGCTGTAATTGTGGTTGCTGCGGATGATGCCGTGATGCCTCAAACCAAAGAAGCCATTTCCCATGCGCAAGCAGCCAATGTGCCGATGATATTTGCCATCAACAAAATGGATAAAGATGGTGCCAATCCCGAAAAAATCAAGGAACAACTGGCCGGTATGAACATCTTGGTGGAAAGCTGGGGGGGTAAATTTCAAAGTCAGGAAATCAGCGCCAAAAAAGGACTCAATATTGAGCTGTTGCTCGAGAAAATATTATTGGAAACGGATTTGCTCGAACTAAAAGCCAATCCGAATCGCCAATCGAACGGTACCATCATCGAGGCATCTTTGGATAAAGGGCGCGGTTATGTGGCCACGATCCTGGTACAAAACGGTACATTACGTCAGGGTGATATGATTGTTTCCGGACAATTCTTCGGAAAGGTCAAGGCCATGTACAACGAACGTAACCAACGCGTGGATGAAGCACCACCTTCTACCCCGGTATTGATCCTCGGTTTGAACGGTGCTCCGCAAGCGGGTGAAACATTCAAGGTATTTGAAGATGAAGCCGATGCGCGCGAAACAGCCTACAAACGCGGACAAATCTTGCGTGAACAGGGTATGCGTGCGAAGAAACATATCACATTGGATGAAATCGGTCGTCGTTTGGCACTTGGAAACTTCAAGGAGTTGAATGTGATTATCAAAGGTGACGTGGATGGTTCTGTGGAAGCATTGAGTGACTCTCTACAGAAATTGAGCACGGAAGAAATTGTGGTGAAAGTAATTCACAAAGCCGTTGGTGCCATTACAGAAAGTGATGTTACCCTTGCCAATGCATCAGATGCGATCATCATCGGATTTAACGTTCGTCCATCCATGCAGGCTGCTCGCTTGGCTGAAAACGAATCTATACAGATTAAACTTTACTCGATCATCTACAACGCCATCGAAGAAATTCGCAGTGCGATGGAAGGGATGTTGGAGCCAACTGTGGAAGAGAAAATTTTGGCCAACGTCGAAATCAAAGAAACATATCGTTTCGACAAAGCGACCGTTGCAGGTTGTCAGGTATTGGACGGTAAGATCGCGAGAAACAACCGAATTCGTTTGGTGCGCGATGGCATCGTAATTTTTACCGGCGATCTCGGAAGCTTAAAACGTTTCAAAGACGATGCCAAAGAAGTTACCTCTGGAATGGAATGTGGTTTGGTGATTAAAAACTACAACGACATCAAGATCGGAGATATCGTGGAAGCATTCGAAGAAATTGAAATCAAACGTACGCTCTAATAATTGATGTCATTGAAATTGAAATAACAAAACTGTATGTTCACGGTGCTGGAAATTTCAGGATTGATTAGTTCAAAACAATTCCCTGTTAAAACCGGATTCAATTTCAAGATAAAGAGCGAACAGAATTAGCTTTGCCCATCTTTACACGTTGTGTACAGATAACGAATAAGAACATGAGAAAATCGTTGATTGCTATCATAGCTTTTTTAGGGATCGGTTTTATTGCCTGGTCTCAACCCCAAAAAGTATTGGCCGACAAAGTCATTGCTGTGGTAGGAAACAAAATCATCCTGAAAAGTGATATTGAAAACAGCATTGCAGATATGCAACGTCAGGGCATTGAAGTACCTGCCGATGCACGCTGTTTAAGTTTGGAACAAGTGATTGGCATCAAAGCACTGGTATTGCAGGCCGAAAAAGATTCATTGCCTGTAACAGATGAAGAGGTGGAAGCAGACATCGATAATCAGATAAGATACTTCATCAATCAATACGGGTCCAAAGATGAGGTAGAACGCATGGCCGGAAAAAGTTTGTATCAACTTAAGGAAGATTTCAAAGAGAGTTTCCGTGACCGTAAGCTTGCAGCATCTATGCGTAACAAAATTGTGGATGGTATAAAAATCACTCCCAATGAAGTGAAAGCATATTTCGAACGCATTCGACAAGATAGTTTGCCTTTTTATGAAACACAGGTAGAAGTAGGACAAATCGTAATCTTTCCGAAAGCCAGCAGAGATGCGGAATTATATTGCATTGAACAGCTGAACGAATACAAGCGATTGATTGAAAGTGGCAAACGTGATTTTAGCACCTTGGCTTCCATGCATACCGAAGATCCTGGAAGCAAAGAAAGAGGCGGCATGTACGAGGTAAATCGTAATCAGCGCGATCTGGATCCGGTTTGGTTATCAAAAGCATTTACCCTCAAAGAAGGACAAGTTTCCAATCCATTCAAAACGCGTTTTGGATATCATATCATACAATTGGTGAGCAGATTAGGGGATGATGCTGTAGTACGTCATATTTTGAAAGTACCTCAGGTTACTCAAGTGGAGATGAAGGCAGGAAGAGAAAAAATGGATAGCATCCGCGCGAAGCTCATTGCAGGAACGATCGATTTTGGAACGGCTGTTGCCAAATACAGTGATGATGAATCCAGTAAGTTTACTGCGGGTATGATGCAAGGAAGAGATGGAAGCTTTTTAAGCATCGACCAATTGGATAAGGATTTGGTTGTTAGACTCGGAGACCTGAAAATAGGCGGGTATTCATATCCGTTAGACTATGCAGATGAACGCGGCAAAAAGGGAATTCGCTTGATTTATTTGAAATCTAAAACAGAGCCGCATCGCGAAAATCTGAAAGACGATTACAACAAAATAGCTACGCGAGCTTTAGAAGAAAAAAAGGAAACCGCGCTTGAAAAATGGTTCGATTTAAAAACACGCGGATACTATATATACATTGATGATGAATTCAAGTCTTGCAAAAGTTTGCAACACTGGATTGAGATCGCGGAGAAATCTAAGAAGAGTCAGATCAAGTAAGGGAAGAAGCATAATACTATAACGAAGGAAAACTTCAATTAACATTGATAGAACGTAAACAACAGATTGAACAATCGGAAACGGCTGTGTTGGTTGGACTGATTCAGAAAGATCAGAAAGAACAGCATGTGGTAGAGTTTTTGGATGAGTTGGAGTTTCTGGCAGAAACAGCCGGGGTGAATTCTGTGAAAAGGTTCACACAAAAATTAGCGCATCCGGATAGTAAAACATTTTTGGGTAAAGGAAAACTGGAGGAGATCAGAGATTATATCCAGTGGAAAGGAAATGTTACGATGGTAATTTTTGATGACGAGTTGACCGGTTCGCAGATTATCAATATTGAAAAAATTATTGGAAAAAAAATCATTGATCGCAGCGATCTGATACTTGACATTTTTGCCAGCAGGGCTAAAACAGCACAGGCAAAAACGCAAGTTGAGTTGGCACAGTATCAATATATTTTACCTCGATTGAAAGGGATGTGGAAGCACTTGGAGCGTCAAGGTGGTGGCGTGGGTACTAGAGGTCCGGGTGAAACGGAGATTGAAACAGACAGACGTATCGTTAAAGATAAGATTGCTTTATTGAGAAAGCGATTGGTGGAAATAGACAGACAATCGTTTACACAACGTAAGGAGCGTGGAGAATTTATCAGAGTGGCGTTGGTTGGATATACCAATGTTGGAAAGTCTACGCTGATGAATGTGTTGAGCAAGAGCGAGGTGTTTGCAGAGAACAAATTGTTTGCCACATTGGATACGACCACCCGAAAAGTGGTATTTGAGCAGACGCCTTTTTTGTTGAGCGATACGGTTGGATTCATTCGCAAACTACCGCATCATTTGGTGGAGAGTTTCAAGAGTACACTGGATGAGGTAAGGGAAGCGGATGTATTATTGCATGTGGTTGATCTTTCTCATCCGCAATATGAGGATCAATATGAGGTAGTGAATAAGACATTGGCTGAATTGAAATGTTTGGATAAGCCGGTGATTACAATTTTCAATAAGGTGGATAAGTTTGAAGCGCAAACGTTTGACGAGTGGTTGGAAGAAGACGTCAAGCAGGAAATTTGGCGGGAGCTGAAGGAGCGCTGGCAGGAGGAGACCAAAGGAAGATGTGTGTTTGTTTCCGGAACAGAGCGAAGAAATCTGGATGGGTTAAGACAAACCATATTGAATCAGGTGCGCAATTTGTATCAGATACGTTATCCGTATAAGGCGGAGTATTTTTATTGATCCTTATTTATCGGACTCTTTGGATGTAGATATAATTGGCGGTATAATTTCCGAGTTTATTATTATTTGATAAAACCGATAGAGGGCATGAATTATCAGAAAGTAGCCGAGTCGATGCTGGAGATTTTCCCTGCGCATGAACAAATGAGTATTCGTGAATGGGAAGTAGGCGGTAAGGTGATTAATCTGGTTCGGGTGGGAGATCGGATTCATGCGTGTGCCCATCGTTGTCCGCATGCAGGCGCGAAAATGGTTGATGGGTATTTGGATGCCCGTGGATTCTTGGTTTGTCCATTGCATCGTTATCGTTTTGATCCGGTAAATGGGCGAAATGTGAGTGGCGAAGGGTATTGGCTCAAGACTTATC
>JBILCT010000062.1:0-6443 GCA_044353025.1 Ferruginibacter sp.
AAAAGACGGTATTTTGATTGCGCCCAAAAATGTGAACGATTGGGTACATCATCTCATCAAATTGAGAGAGACCAAAGGATTAAAGGAGAAGTACGCTCAACATATTCAAGAAAAAATCCGTTCAGGATATGATCGACATATTATTTGGAATGCGTTGTTAGCACAATACAAACAATTGATGGAAGCGCGAAAATAGTTCATGATTTTCGCTTTCTTCATTCTTCGTTAAAACTGATTTTGTAAATGTGATTTAACTTGCAAAACTGAACAATCAAAATTTAAATCCCAACATGTACGCAACTTTGATTAAACCGCTTTTGGATAAATTTGCTGCATTGATTGCATTGTGCCTGCTTTCACCTGTATTTATTTTATTGATCATTTTACTTTTCTTGACTGGCCATCGCCCCGTGTTTTTTACACAAAGAAGAATTGGAAAAAATAATCGGGAATTTCAGGTGATTAAGTTTAAAAGTATGAATGACCGGAAAGATGATCAAGGACAATTACTTCCGGATGCCATCAGACTCACTTCTTTTGGCCATTGGATTCGTAAAACCTCCCTGGATGAGATTCCTCAACTTATAAATGTGATAAAAGGGGATATGAGTGTGATCGGTCCCAGACCATTACTTCCACAATATCTCCCTTTGTATAATCAGGAACAAATAAGGAGACATGAAGTGATGCCCGGAATTACTGGCTGGGCACAAGTAAACGGCAGAAATGCCATATCTTGGAAAGAGAAATTCAAACTCGATGTTTGGTATGTCGATCATCAATCATTCCTGGTGGACATTCAAATCCTTTTTCTCACCTTGTTCAAAATCGTAAAAAAAGAAGGGATAAGTCAGTCGGGTCAAGCAACCGTGGAGGCATTTAAAGGAAATAATTAATATGAAAAAAGTCAACGGTTGGATGGTTTTTTGGATTTTATGACTAAAATCAATCGTTTTTCTACCTAATCAATGTAAATTTTTGATGAAATTTGCTTATTCGCTCCTTTTAGCTTGAATTTTTACAGTATCTTTAACAAATCTTAAACGGGCTTAATCATTTTAAAGGCAACTATCTTGTCCAGAGTTTGGTTATCTTCCCCACACATTGGGAAAAACGAACAGGTATATGTCCAGGAGGCATTTGATACCAATTGGGTAGCCCCTTTGGGTCCCAACGTAGATGCTTTTGAAAAACAACTCACTCAATATCTTGGCGTTGAAGGAGCTGTATCACTCAGCTCTGGTACTTCCGCACTCCATCTTGCCTTGGTTTCTCTGGGAATCGGTTCCGGAGATATTGTCCTCTGCCAAAGTTTAACTTTCGCGGCATCTGCATTTCCGATAGCTTACCAAGGGGCCGAGCCCGTTTTTATTGACAGTGAAATGGAAACCTGGAATATGGACCCAGATTTGCTGGAAGAAGCAATTCGTTCATGTATCCATAAAGGTAAAAAGCCTGCTGCCGTCATAGTCGTTCACTTGTATGGTATGCCAGCCAACATGAATCGTATTTTAGAAATCACTGAACAATATGAAATCCCATTGATTGAAGATGCTGCTGAAGCGCTTGGAAGCAGTTATCAAAATAAACCATGCGGAAGTTTCGGTACCATGGGGATTTTGAGTTTCAATGGAAACAAAATTATTACAACGAGCGGTGGTGGAGCCTTTGTGAGCAATCACCCCAATTATGTTGCCAATGTGAGGCATATCTCAGCTCAAGCAAAAGAGCCGGCACCTTATTATCTGCATCAAACCATTGGATATAACTACCGGATGAGTAATATCTGCGCCGGTATTGGGAGAGGTCAAATGGAGGTGCTTGATCAACGTGTAACAAGACGTCGTGAGATATATGAGCGTTATTTGGATAAACTTGGGAAAATAGAAGGTATTCATTTCCCGGCGGAGCCTGAAGGGTTTTTCAGCAATCGTTGGCTGACTACTCCACTATTTAGAAAATCAGTTTTCCCAGTAGGTACATCTGATCGAATTCGCACACACCTGGAAACATACAATATCGAATCCAGACCACTCTGGAAGCCACTTCATCAACAACCGGTTTTTGAAACATGCAAAACATTTGGAAATGCCGTTTCCGATCAGTTGTTTGAAGAAGGATTGTGTTTGCCCAGCGGTTCAAATATATCGGATGAAATCATTGATCAGGTATGTGAACATGTACTGCATTCATTAAACTGATAACTCGGTACTGAAATGAGAAAAATTAAAAATAATCTGATCAGGCCCTCGCAATTTGTTTTGCTTGGAGACCAGGTACTCATTCTTTCTGGACTGCTTTCTGCATTATTTGCCAATTATCGGCTGCTTTCCATTACTATTTTTCCGCTGCATACGATTCTTTACAGATCTCTCGTTCATGTTTCACTTGGAATAACAGCTTGGGTATTTTTTGCCATTTATCGAAAAGTTATTCGATATTTCAACAGTAAAGATTATCTGAACCTTATTTTTATTTTATTTCTAATTCACTGCTTCAGTTTTGCCAGTGGTGTACTCTTCCCTGTAAAGCATCAGTTAAAAGCTGAAGTTTTTGTCATTAGTTTTTTCATTACATCAGGTTATATCATTGGAAGTCGTTTTATCATTAGCTACCTCTATTTCTACTACAACCGTTCGGCCCGAGTACTAAATGCCAAAAAACTGCTTATTTACGGAGCCGGAGAATTGGGTGTTTTTTTAAAGAAATCGGTCATGAATCGATTTAATAAAGAATACCAAGTGGTTGCATTTTTAGATGATGATAAAAATAAAATCGGCCGATTCATTGGTGGCATTAAAGTGGTTGACGCATATCGAGATCTTAAAGACATTATTGAACAAAATCAGGTTACCGATCTGATCATTGCCAACAAATCCATTACCCCCGAACGCAAGTCTCGCTTTCTGCAAGATATCCTCCCCTTTAATTTAAGAATCAGAGAAATCACCTCTGTTCAGTCTTTGTTACAGTCTAATTTCAAATTTGAACAATTGTCTTCGATTGAAATTACAGATTTGATGAATCGAAAGCCGATTGAATTGTATGATGAACATGTAGTTGTAGCGTTGAAAGAAAAAATAGTCATGGTAACGGGTGCTGCAGGTTCTATAGGAAGTGAAATCGTCCGTAAACTTTCCGAACATCACGCGTCAAAAATCATTTGTGTTGACTTCTCTGAAAGTGCATTGTACGATCTTGAACAGGAGCTTCGCAGAAAACACCCTGATCAACATTATCATTTCATACTTACAGACATTCGGAACGAGCAACTGCTCAGGCGGATTTTTACAAGATATCAACCACATTTCATTTATCATGCTGCTGCCTATAAGCATGTTCCTTTGATGGAAAAATATCCATGGGAAGCAGTACAAACAAATGTAGTTGGCACTGATTCTTTGGTAAGATTGGCGATTGAATTCAAATCAGAACGCTTTGTATTTATTTCATCAGATAAAGCAGTTAACCCTACCAGTGTGATGGGCGCAACCAAACGACTCGCAGAGCTCATCGTACAAGCTTATGCGTCCGGTTCCGATCATAACACTTGCTTTGTGGTTACTCGATTTGGAAATGTATTAGGTTCCAATGGCTCAGTGGTTCCTTTATTCAAAAAGCAAATTCAATCGGGGGGGCCAGTTACAGTAACACATCCTGAAATGATCCGTTACTTCATGACGATTGCAGAGGCCTGTCAGCTGGTGCTCGAAGCATCCGTCATGGCTGATGGAGGGGAGGTATTTGTTTTTGATATGGGAGAGCCGGTTAAAATTGTCGATTTAGCAAAAAACATGATTCGATTGGCTGGCTTTATACCGGATGTAGACATCAAAATCCACTTTATCGGTCAGCGTCCGGGTGAAAAACTTTATGAAGAGGTGTTTGCCAAAGATGAAAAAATGAAAGACACTCATCATGAAAAAATCATGATCAGCGCCGAAAATCAAGTTGAGTTTTCCATCGCTCATCAGATATTGCAATCCTTAAAATCAATTGAGAACAAACATGATGCTGATATTTATAGGAGTTTGATTAAATCGTTGCTGCCAGAATATCAATCAGTATCTTTGAACGAAACCAGACAAATAAATACAGAAGAAAAAAATATAAATCAATTCATTTAATAAACATTGAATCATAACACCATGAAAAGGTTGATCGTCCAGATTTTATTTTTACTTACTATCCAAATTACTGCGGTTGCACAAGATGCCAGATTTTCACAAATTTGGAGTGCACCCATTCAGTTTAATCCTGCGCTTACCGGAAGATTTGATGGCAAGCTACGTGCGTCGTCTTTATTGAGTTTCCAGACCGGCAATGGTTATGACAAGTACACGAAAACGAGCAGTGAGGTAAATATGAGTCATCAAAATCTTTCCATTGATCTTAAGCTAGGCAACTACAGATCCAGTGGAGATGAGGGTTTGAATGATTCTGCATCATCAAAAAATAATATCAATGTAAAGGAAGGCAGAGACCGATTTGCTAACAACAAGGCCGTGCTTGGATACTGGGGCGTTGGTATGAATTATTATGCTTACGGGCATAGCACTTCTCCCATGAAAGCAAATTTCATCTCTTTTTCATTGGCGCGTCATTTTTACACCAAAGCCAATCGTATCTACGGAGTTGGGATTCAAATCACTCAGGCCAATGGTTCATTGGATGAAAAAAGAGGAACTTTCTATGATAAGGAAATATCAGGTGGTGGATTTCGCTATCCATATACTTACGGAAATGATTCATTAAACCCTCGCTCTGGTAGTAAAAGTTATACAGATGTCAACATCGGAGCCTATTACGGTAGGGTCACTGAAGCGGTGATGTTTGAATTGGGTGGCGCCATGCATCATTTGTTTTATCCACAATACGATGCGGATCAAACCCGTGCATTTGATGGCGAGGCCAAACTTCGTCACAGAATAACTGCCCATTCTATGTTACGTCTTCGTTTGAATAATAAATGGGGTATCGTTCAAAAGAACATGTTCTGGCAAGAAGGACTATACTACAGAAGTAGAGACACGGCAGACGGAAATTATATCAATGCATTCTGGTCCGGATTGGAATTCTATAAAGTAGATCCATCAAAGGAAATCAACGTGAACTTTGGATTTTATACACGCTCTTTCCGGACACTGATGCCTTACTTGAACATCGGATTAAGCCGGTTTGCAAACATTCGTTATACCTACGAGCATCCTATCAACTCCAATCGATTTAAAGCATACAACGCCAAACGTAATGAGATTTCATTGATAGTAACCGCAGGTCGTCAAACTAAAGCAGCCAGCAGATTCTATAAGAAACTCAATTTCTGGTAATCATATCAAATCATTCGATTTTTATTTTAGAAACATTCACCATGAAGAAATGCTTATTCACCACCTGTTTGGCCTTGTCAAGTTGGATTGCTTTTTGTCAGAACACGCCTCAAAATCTGGGAACCAACGTAAACAGCGCCTCCGCTGAGCTTCGTCCAACAATTTCACCCGATGGTAAACGCATGTATTACCTGATGGAAAAAGATGTGACTCAGACCAAAAAGAGAGGGGAGAAAACATCACAAGCAGTGTGCTTCACTGAAAAAGATGAGCAAGGGAAATGGAAACCTTTCTCGGCTGCACCAAAACCTTTTAATGATCAGCGCGATAATGCCATTTTTTGGGTTTCAGCTGACGGCAATATGGCATATATGAGAGGTGCTTATTCCGATGGCAAACCTACGGGTAGAGGCATTTCAAAAACAACAAAAACCGAAAACGGGTGGTCTGTTCCTACCACCATTCAAATTGAAGGATATTCTCAAATGTCAGTGGATCGTTATACAGGAGCCAGCATAACGATTGATGGAAATCATATGTTACTGTACTTCTCTGAGGAGAAAAACAGTCAACTCAATGATCTTTACTATAGTCGGAATCTTGGGAATGATGTGTGGAGTAAACCCGCCAAGATAATGGGAAACATTAGTTTGGAAGATTACGATGAAATCGCACCTTTTATTGCAGCGGATCATAAAACCATGTACTTCTCCAGTAATAGACCCGGAGGATCCGGAGATTATGACATTTGGATGTCTAAAAGATTAGATGAACAATGGTTGCAATGGACAGACCCGGTTAATCTTGGAAAAAATATAAACTCAGAACATTGGGATGCTTATTTTTCAATGGATGCTGAAGGAGAAATCGGTTATTGGGCTACAACAAAAAATGCGCAAGGCAAATCCGATTTGGTTACATCCAAACTGGAACCTTGGCAACAGGCACCCAATAAAGTGGACTTGATTGCCAGTATTCTAAAATCGGATGATGCTGAAATAAAATTGAATGGAAAATTCAGCATACAGGTAGAAGGAGATGTTGTAGACTCGGTGGACATCATTGAAGGAGAGGCGAAAAAATCATTTTCCTATGGTAAAAAATACATCATCA
>JBILCT010000064.1:0-6353 GCA_044353025.1 Ferruginibacter sp.
CTCCATCAAGAACCGAAATAGCATAGAAACCTGGAGCTCAGCGCCTATGAATCTGCAAGCAATTTCAAACTATAACTTATCTGACAACTTGAATCGTGCATTCAGTAATGGAGAAAATGCACTTCAACCATTGGATGCAAACAGCTATGGAATTTTCAGCGGAGATGTTAATCAGGATGGAAGCGTCGACTTTTTAGATTTGCAAGTCACTGAAAATAAATCTGCGGAGTTCACATTTGGGTATGAAACAACAGACCTCAATGGTGATGGTGCAACCGACCTCATTGACCTGCAAATTGCGGAGAATAACGGTGCCTTATTTATTTTTTACGCTCGACCACTATGATTTCAAGTGATATTCAAACAGCAGCAAACTATCTCAGACAAGGAGATGTAGTAGCTATTCCAACCGAAACCGTGTATGGACTGGCAGCAAATATTTTCAACGAAAACGCTGTTCGAAAAGTTTTCGAGTTAAAACAACGTCCATTATTCAATCCATTGATTGTTCATATCAAAAATGAAACTGAACTTTCAATAACAGCTCAAAATATACCGGATGTGGCCATGGAACTTGCAAAGAAACATTGGCCTGGGCCAATCACATTATTGCTGGAAAAATCCAAGCATATTCCGGAAATAATCACTGCTGGAAAAACAACGGTAGCCGTTCGTGTGCCTGATCATCCCATTACCCTGGATTTGCTCAATACATTGGATTTCCCATTGGCCGCGCCCAGCGCTAATCCTTTCAGCAGAATCAGTCCAACAGATCCCCATCAAGTGGAAACTTATTTTGGTGAACAAATCCCTTTTATTTTAGATGGAGGAATCTGCTCCAGAGGCATTGAATCAACCATCATCGGCTTTCCGGAAGGTATTCCCACATTATATCGTTTTGGTGCATTATCCCATGAAATTATTGAACAAACTACTGGTCCTCTTGCTTTGTTCACCCATTCAACGGCTAACCCTGTTGCGCCCGGCATGTTGAAAAAACATTATGCACCTCGAACACCCGGTATACTTACGAATAATCTTTTAAAAACACTAAACGAACGACCAGAAAAAAAAATAGCATGTTTATGTTTCCAATCGAAACTCGATGATGCGCGCATTCATACTCAAGTAGAACTTTCCAAAGAAGGAGATCTGAACGAAGCAGCTTCAAGACTCTATGCATGTTTACACTGGCTTGATCAGCAAGATGCGGATATTATTTTAATGGAATCCGTGCCGGATATAGGTATCGGTAAATCCATCAATGACAGGCTCAGCAGAGCTTCCGCTTAATGGCGTGAACACAAGCCAATACAACTAAACCGGATGTATTTCCCTTTTTAGTAACAATTAGTATTAATTAGGCTATAGATTTGCCCCCAATTAATTTATCCCACATCTTTTTCAACCATTGATCAGCTTTCTTAAGCGTTGATGTTTGTAATTGAAAAATTATCTTACATGATGTTCCATCTTACCAAAAGTATTTTTGCAACTACAATCAGTTTATTTTTTACATGCATCACAAACATAAGTCTCGCACAGAGAGATATCAAAATTGTAGTGACCAACGAATCGAAAGAACCTTTGGTTGGCGTGAATGTACAACAAGTGAATGGCCAAAAAACCTCCGTCACCAATGAGCAGGGCTTGGTACTCATCAACCAAAATTCCAATCAAGCGGAAGAATTAAAGCTCACACACATTGGATATGAAGAAGCATCTATTGTCATAACAACGATGCCTTTGAATGATACGATTTTATATGTTGAATTAAAACAAGCGGAAGAAGAGGAGGAAGAGATTGTCATTGAATCCACTAGAAGCAGCAGAGATATCGGTCATACGCCAACCAGAACCGAAGTGATTTCCGGAGAAGAACTCGAAGAAAAAGCCAATATGAAACCCGGTGAAATTCGGATGTTGTTGAGTGAAAGTACCGGCATTCAAACACAACAAACCTCCGCTACCGCATATAATTACAGTATTCGCATACAAGGACTGGATGGTCGTTACACGCAATTACTTAAAGACGGCTTGCCATTATATACCGGCTTTTCGGGAGGACTTAGTTTGATGCAAGTTGCTCCGCTTGATTTGAAACAGGTAGAGGTCATTAAAGGATCAACTTCTACACTTTATGGTGGCGGAGCGATCGCCGGACTGATCAATCTAGTAAGCAGAATACCTAACGAAAAAAGATCATTGAATTTTCTGGCGAATGCCACGAGTGCAGGCGGTTTGGATCTAAGCGGATATTATTCAGAAAGAAAAAACAAATGGGGCGTTTCCTTGTTGGCATCTCGCAATTCGAGTAGTCCTTATGATCCGGCAAAAATCGGATTCACGGCAATACCCAAGTTTGAACGCTATACAGCCAACCCACGCTTATTCTATTTCGGTAATAAAACAACCCTCGATGCAGGCTTTGGCATAACAACCGAAAATAGGATTGGTGGCAGTATCGATTTTATTCAAGACAACGCTGCCGGATATTTCGAAAAAAACAAAAGCAACCGATACTTTACTCAGTTTTCATTGAAACATAAGATCAATGAAAAAAATAGTATTCAATTCAAAAACAGTTTGACTCAGTTTGAAAGAACAATCTCTATTCCGGATTATGTGTTTGATGGCAAACAGCAAAGCTCTTTTACAGAATTGAACTGGCATAAAAATGGATTGTCATCAAAATGGACCGCGGGTGTTAATCTTTGGACAGATCAATTTAATGAAACCGTCATCGATACTGTAATAGCTCGAGACTATCAACAAAACACAGCCGGTTTATTTATTCAGAACAATACCGATATCAACGATAAAATGACGATTGAATCAGGCATGCGAGCAGATTGGTTAGAAGGTTATGGTTGGCAATGGCTGCCACGTATTTCTTTGATGTATCGCTGGACGGACCACATCAGTTCGCGGATAGGCTATGGAAAAGGGTACAAGGCCCCAACGATTTTTACAGAGGAAACAGAGCGGATTCAACTGAAAAATGTGTTGCCTATTAACACCAAAAATATTGAAACAGAAACATCCTCCGGATTGAATGCGGATGTCAATATTAAAACACAAATCGGAAAATTAAAATTGTCCATCAATCATTTGTTTTTCTATACCCGATTGAACAACCCACTGATTCTGTCGAATTTGAACTCCGGAAAACTTGCCCTTCAAAATGGTAACGGTCATATAGATACTAAAGGCATGGAAACCAATTTAAAATTAAGCTACCATGACTTCAAACTTTTTGTTGGATATTCTTACACGGATGCCCAAACCCATTTTTCGGGTATTAAAAAAAGCATGCCATTAACGCCTAAACACCGACTTAACAATGTTTTGATGTATGAAATAGAGGAGAAATGGAAAGTGGGATTAGAAGCATACTACTTTAGTCCGCAGATTATCAATGGAACTGAATTAAGCAAGTCCTATTGGACAGCCGGATTTATGGCAGAAAGAATTTGGGAGCATTTTTCTGTATTTGTGAATTTTGAAAACTTTACAGACACCCGTCAAACGAGATTTGAAAAAATATATACTGGAGATATTTCAAGGCCCGTTTTCAGAGATATTTATGCGCCGCTGGAAGGTTTTGTAGTGAATGGTGGAATCAAACTGAAATGGTAATACATCTCAAATACAAAGAAGCCATCCTAATCAGGATGGCTTCTTCTTTCATACCAAACAGCGAATTTATAATTACAAAGCAATTTGTTTTTCAGTCATCATTTTACGCAGATTGATTAATCCATAACGCATTCTACCCAGCGCGGTGTTGATGCTGCAATTGGTTAACTCAGCGATCTCTTTAAAACTCATATCAGCATAATTACGAAGTATGATCACTTCACGCTGATCTTCAGGTAATAAATCAACCATACGACGGATTTTATCCTGGGTTTGATTATTCATGATTTTTTGATCGGTTCCCGCTTCAGAGAAATTCAATACTTCAAAAATATCATGATCATCGCTGGTTTTGATGCTTGGACCACGCTTAACCTTGCGGAAATGATCTACACACATATTGTGAGCGATACGCATAGCCCATGGTAAAAATTTTCCTTCATCGGTATATTTTCCGCTACGAAGTGTATCAATGATTTTGATAAACAACTCCTGGAAAATGTCTTCAGCCAGATATTTGTCTTTTACCAACAAATAAATCGAAGTGAACAATTTGTCTTTGTAGCGAGTAACCAATTCAGAAAGTGCTTCAGCATTTCCGGCTACATAAGCGCGAACAAGATCTTGGTCGGTGAGGTTGGACAGGTTTTTCATGTGACTTAGTTTTTATTGGTTTAGGATATTGGTTTGTGTCAGATTTTTCGTGAGGTAAGTTTGCATTTAGCATTTCTTATTTTCCCCTTCGATTGCCCGATCACGATGTAAAACTAGCGTTAAAATTATCCGCCCAAAATTTTTTTAAAGCTTTTTTCACGCAAAATGAAAAATAGCGTATTAGTGCTTTTTATGCTTGCGTAGATCTACGTAATGGCCAATAAGTAATCATCGTATTTTTCCGAATTTCTTAGTCCTATAGCCTATTTTCGCAGTATCAATGAAAACAAAAAACAACAGCCAATCTGCTGAATCAAGGATAAAAAAGCGGAATGATATACTGATTCATGGTGCCAGAGCACATAATCTGAAGAACATAACGGTAACGATACCACGAAACAAATTAACTGTAGTTACAGGCGTTTCAGGATCGGGTAAATCATCTCTTACCATCGATACACTTTTTGCAGAAGGACAACGTCGTTACGCTGAAAGCCTGAGTGCTTATGCGCGTCAATTCATGCAGCGAATGAATAAGCCGGATGTCGATTATATACATGGACTTTGTCCGGCTATTTCAATTGAACAGAAAGTTGTTGCTCGCACACCTCGCAGTACGGTCGGCAGTATGACAGAGGTCTATGATTATCTACGCTTGCTTTTTGCGCGCGTGGGAAAAACTATTTCCCCTGTTTCAGGATTGCCCGTTTCTAAACATGAAGTACAGGATGTGGTCGATTTTATCCAACAAACATCGTCGGGTACAAAAATTTATATCTTGGTTCCATTTAAAGAAGGCCCTGGCAGATCCGTATCCGAAGAGATGAATCTGTTGCTACAACGCGGATTTTCAAGACTTTATTGCAATCATGAATTAATTCAAATGGAAGATCTGCTCGAAGCGGATCATTGGAAATCTATTTTTAAAAGCAAAGAGACTAATTTTCTATTGGTAGATCGGCTTGTAAAAAAATCTTTTTCGGAAGATGACCTCCATCGAATTGCCGACTCTATTCAAACTGCTTTTTTAGAGGGAGAAGGCGCATTGTTTATTTTACTGGAAGAAAAAGAAAAGTTTTCATTCTCTAATCGATTTGAAAAAGATGGAATCACATTTGAAGAGCCTGTTCCTAATTTATTCTCATTCAACAACCCATTTGGCGCATGCCCTCAATGTGAAGGATATTCTCAAGTATTAGGCATCGACCCCGATTTGGTTATCCCCAATAAACAATGGAGTGTTTATGAAGATGCTGTAGCTCCATGGAAGGGAGAAAAACTCAGCGCTTGGAAAGATCAATTTATCCGTGGTGCTAAACATGTAAATTTTCCCATTCATAAACCCATTGCTGATCTTTCTCAGGAGCAATATGAATTACTTTGGAATGGCCATGCGCATGCTGAGGGTATTCATGCATTTTTCAGGGAAGTAGAACAAAACCTATATAAAGTACAATATCGCGTAATGCTCAGCAGATATCGTGGTCGTACTGATTGTCCATCATGTAATGGATATCGATTACGTCCTGAGGCGCTCTATGTTAAAGTTGCCGGTAAGCATATTGGTGAGTTGGGTGAATTGCCGGTAGAACATTTATTGAATTGGTTTCAATCACTTCAACTGAACGATACAGATACAATCATTGCACAGCGAATTTTTCAGGAAATCCATCATCGACTGAAAACCCTCATGGATGTAGGTTTGGGTTATCTCACACTGAATCGCTTGGCGAATACTTTAAGTGGTGGCGAAAGTCAGCGCATACAACTTACCCGGTCATTAGGCAGTAATCTGACCAATTCTTTATATATACTGGATGAACCCTCCATTGGTTTACACCCAAGAGACACAGAACGACTGATTCATGTATTATATGAACTAAGAGACCTTGGAAATACTGTGGTGGTAGTTGAACATGATGCATTGATTATGCAGCATGCAGATCATATCATCGATATGGGCCCTTTAGCCAGCCATTTAGGAGGCGAAGTAGTAGCATCGGGAGACTACCCTACCATTTGTAATGACAAAAAAAGTTTGACCGGGCAATACCTTTCGG
>JBILCT010000066.1:0-6294 GCA_044353025.1 Ferruginibacter sp.
AAATCACAGATCACCATTCTGATAGCGCATCGATTGAGTACAATTATGCATGCAGATCGTATCTATGTTTTGGAAAAAGGAAAAATTGTGGAAACAGGAACGCATCAATCGCTGACAGAAGAAAAAGGATTATACTTTGCGATGTGGCGTCAGCAAATCGGTGAGCGTAAAAAAGAGGGTGGGGTTAGCTGATGTGACTTTTGTAACAGATGGCCTAACACATTCTTTTTAAATTTGTACCATGAATAACGAAAAGTCAATACATCGTATACCTAATTATTTTTTGAGTATATTCGGAATGCGTTGCCCGCGTTGTCGTCGTGGAAAAATGTTCAAGGATAAAAATGCTTACCGGAAATTTTCACTCAAACATATTTTTGATATGTACGACAATTGTCCGGTTTGTCAACAGAAATATGACATGGAACCCGGTTTCTGGTATGGTACAGGTTATGTGAGTTATGCATTGGCTGTTGCTATTTCAACCAGCACTTTTGTAGCCTGGTGGGTATTAATCGGTATTTCTACAGAAGACAATCGAATTTTTTACTGGCTGATTTTTAATTCAATTGCTTTGTTGTTGTTGCAACCCTGGATGATGCGCTTGAGCCGCGTTATTTATATTCGATTCTTTGTAAGCTATGATCCGGATTACCATATTCATCAGCCGAAGGAATTTGAATAAGAAACTCATCATTTGAAATTTCGACTTTTAATAAAAGCATTTCTAATTCGAAAGCAATGAACATGAAGTATTCAACATATTAAAAAAGCCCGCGATGCGGGCTTTTTTAATGAATCTCAATTATTGAATGGATGTATCAAAAACAACCTCGATATCCGTTGATGATTTTGTACTGTTTACCGGATCATTGGAGGCTTTGTTGGGAGGAGTGCCCGGATAATGACGTAAGGTGATTTTGATGGTTCCGTTGGATGCATCTCCTGAAGTCCACAGACTGTTCATTCCAAGTGGGTTTCCATTTCCATCAGTATCTAAATTTCCAACACTGATGTTTGAATTTACGGATGGTTCAAAGTAAAACCGATGCGCATCAGCTTCGTTGATAATTTCATTAGAAATCGTATCTGCCGGATTCGTTGATTTATTCAACAACAACAGTGAAACGTTATAAGTTTGGTTGGCCTGAATACTGATCGGCTGAATAACCGGATTATTGCCACCCGGTCCATCCAGATCTTCGTAGGAATAAGTCAAGGTATTTCCACCTATTGTTGGAGTGAGTTTTACAAGAACAGAAGTGATTACCTCGTCATCATTGGCTTCAACTTCTTCTTTTTTACATGCACTCAACGTAATAGCAAAAAATAAAATAATTCCCAAAAGATGAAAAGATGATTTTAGTGTTTTCATGTTGATTTTATTTTGGTTTTAATTATAGATGATAAGCTAAACGGAACTGAATGTTTCTTCCTATTTCATCCGTATAATAACGAAATTGGTTGAGGTAATCTCTGTAAGATTTATTCATTGCATTTCTTACAGATATACCAATGGTTATTGAATGGGCGGCGGATTTTATTGTTGCCGATGTGTGTAAATTAAGTAACGAATAAGCAGCCGGTGTTTCTTTATAATCTTTAACACCGCTTCGTGCATCCGGCACTCGCAACTGACGAAATACATGTATCGCTTCCAGAGAAATATATGCATCATTAATTTTTTTTCCTGTGTTGAATGCATATTTCCAATTGTTTTTTAAACGATCTGCAGGCATTAAAATCAACCAGGTTGATTGTGTTTGATCTTTGGCCCTCAATGTAGAGCCTTGTAATTCCGTGGATAGATGTTTGGTCAATGAAAAAGAAAGAACAGCATCCAATCCCAGCAATTGAGCATCTGTTTGTCGATAAATCATTTTAGGAAATGCGCCGGCATTGGTCAAAACCGGCGAATCAGGTTCGGGTAATAAGTAGATGAAATTTTGAATGTGCTGCAAATGACCATTCAATTCTACACGAACCGTATGCGAATGGTTTTCATAGAGCAGCTTGCTTTGTAATGAAATTGAACGTTCGATTCGAAGTGAAGGATCTCCCTGCTCGTAAGTGGCCGTTCCATGATGTATTCCGTTTGAAAGCAATTCGTTTACATGCGGAGATCTGCTGGTGTATCCAAACAATAAACTCCAGGTAAGATCGTGAAAAAATGCCGGTTTATTTTGAATGAACAAAGTGGCAGCATTTGTGGTAAAACGAAAAAGATTGTTTGACGTATCTCCTAGAATTCGTATTCTGCGCGTAGAAAGTTGTTTGTGATCTACCCTTCCTCCGGCATGCAAATCCCAATTGCCCGAATGCCATTTGTACATGCCATAAATGCCTCCGCTGATTGATTTGAAATTGGGTATGAAATATCTGCCTGTATAAACATTCTGCTGTTGCATACTGGTTATCCCAACCAACATACTTCCCTTGACTTTCAAGCTTCGCTCCCAAAATAAATCTTCAGCCAATGTGCCAATGGTAAGATCCATTTGAGGTTTTATATTGGATGCAGTTCTTACAATATCGAATTCTTTGCGTTCATTCTGCTGTCCGGAAACAAGTAACTGTAACTTCCCTTTATACATTTTTAATGATTGACGCCATTTAAGCAACGTATGTACTGCTTCTTGACGCGGTCTTGCAATGGTATAAGTCGTTTGACCCAGAAAAGTTACATCTGGTCGTGTAGATTGTATCGCTTGAAGGAGGTCTGAAAAATTTCCTATGTGAGATCCGGTAAAAATGCCAATCTGATTTTGAAAACGACTTACATACAATTCTGTTTGGTATCTGCTTTTCCGGTATGCCAATGTGAATGACCCGTTGACTTCTTTGAGCCCTGTGTTGTTCAAACGATAATTTGGCGTTGATGAATTCCCTCCTTGTTTGAAGGTAGATTGGATTCGAAAACTAAGATCTGGTATTGAGCGCAAAGAGCGTTCGTGAATTCCCGAAATCACATATTGAAAATTATTGGTCAGATAAGATGCATGGATTTCAGTTCGACCTTTCGTTAAACCAAACTGCATTGGGCGTGGATCTACCAATAACACTCCCCCAATCGCATCAGATCCATAACGAAGGGCATCAACACCCTGGACAAGTGAAAACTTATCTGCTATATACGGATCAATTTCCGGCGAATGTTCATTTCCCCATTGTTGTCCTTCCTGTCGAATACCATTGTTTACAATAATCACTCGATTCCCATGAAGTCCATGAATAACGGGTTTTGCATTGTTTGTTCCGGTTTGCAACATGACCACTCCGGGCATTTTGGTGAGTGTTTCACTGAGGCTTAGGCCTCTTGATTCCAGCAGTTCCTTCGCATTTAAAATTGTTCTGTCATCATTTCCATTGATTGGCTTTGAATCAACAATGATTGTTTTTAATACGTTGTGAGAATGGGGTAAAAACACATCAAGATGTTTGTCTTTTTCCAACTGAACCAACATTACCACTGAATCACAGTCAAGGTGGGAAATGACCAATCGGTAAGAACCTGGACATAGATTTTTGAATTCAAAATCACCGCTTTCATCTGTGAGGATGGTTTTAGCTTTGCCTGTTAGTGAAACGGTTGCCGAAGCGAGTTTTTCTTTGGTGTCTGAATCCTCCACATGGCCTGAGAGTTTGAACGTACAATTTTGTGCCATAGATCTGTTATTCATGCCATACAAACAAAGTAGGCTGATCAAATAAATAGAAGTTCTCAGCAGATTCAGAATTTGAAACATTGTTGCAATAATACAATTATTTTGAAACGATGTTGCATTGATAAATCATAATTTTCGAAACAGGGACGTAATTTCGCACCCATGTACAAAATACTCCGAAAAGTATTGTTTGGTTTTGATCCTGAGGCCGTTCATCATTTTAGCATGGGATGTTTAAAAATGTTATGTTCGATAACGTGGATCAGACGATTGATTCAAAACTATTGCCTGATTGAATTTCCAACGCAAGCGTTTGGACAATCATTGATTAATCCGGTTGGATTGGGTGCAGGGTTTGATAAAAACGCTGTTTATCTGCGGGAACTGGAGGCACTTGGATTTGGGTTTGTGGAAATTGGAACGGTGACTCCACTTGCACAAGCCGGTAACGATCAACCTCGCTTATTTCGTTTGCCAAAAGATAAGGCGTTGATCAACAGAATGGGATTCAACAATGATGGTGTGGATATCATTGCTTCCCGTTTGAAACAATGGAGGACGAAAAATCCAAACAGTAAGTTGATCATCGGGGGTAACATCGGAAAAAATAAAATTACTCCGAATGATCAGGCGGCATCAGATTACATTCGTTGTTTTGAAGCCCTGCATCCCTGGGTCGATTATTTTGTGGTCAATGTTAGTAGTCCGAATACGCCCGGACTTCGAGCACTTCAGGAAAAGTCTTTTTTAACAGCGCTGTTCAGCGAATTAAAATCAATCAATCAAAAACAAACCAAATCAAAACCGATACTGTTGAAAATAGCTCCTGATTTGAGTTTTGAGCAAATAGATGAGATTCTGGAATTGGAGCCGTTGGGCTTATTGGATGGATTGATTGTTTCAAACACAACCATCGAAAGATCCGGATTGAAAACAGATGACAATATCATTCAAAAAATAGGGGTAGGAGGGTTGAGCGGTTTGCCTGTTCAAGAAAAAAGTAACATCGTTTTATCTTATATCCATCAAAAGAATCCGAGCTCCTGGACATTGATCGGAAGTGGAGGCATATTCACCGGCATGGATGCAAAAACCAAAATGAGTCATGGTTCAAAACTCATTCAGGTGTGGACCGGCTTCGTGTATGAAGGTCCGTTAGTAGTCAGAAAAATTGTGCAGTCATTAAAAAGTAATTTATAAGATGCTTCATTTATTCACCACTGAAAGTTTGGTAAGTCTGATCGTCCTGATCGTGTTGGAAATAGTATTGGGAATTGACAATGTGATTTTTGTCAGCATCATCATGAATCGTTTGAAAAAATCTGAAGATGTCATTAAGGCCCGCAGACTCTGGATGTTTACGGGTATTTTGAGCAGAAGTTTGCTTTTATTCGGATTGAGTTGGCTCTTGCAACAAAAAGGGAAGGCATTATTTTCAATTTTCAACAAGCCTTTTGACCTCGCCAGTTTGGTTATGCTGGCAGGCGGACTTTTTCTTATCTATAAATCTGTGATGGAGATCCATGAAAAACTGGAAGGGGAAGATCCCAATGCGAACAAAGCTGCCAAGCCATCTATTACTTTAGCGATGGCTGTAAGTCAGATCTTATTGATAGATGCCGTTTTCTCTTTTGACAGTATCATCACTGCAGGAGGAACTGCAAAACATGTGGAAATCATGATCTTCGCGGTAGTAGTTGCCATGATCATCATGTTTCTTTTTAGTGCCCGTATTTCTAATTTCATACATCAACATCCTACCCTTAAAATGTTGGCACTTTCTTTTTTGGTAATGATTGGTCTCAGTCTGGTAATCGAAGGCTGGGATTCACATCAAGCAGAAACATTGCACCTGAAAAACTATATTTATTTTGGAATGGCCTTTTCATTTACCGTTGAAATGCTGAACATGATGATGAGAAACAGAATACAAAAACGCAGGGTAGTGCAATTAAATGAGCCAACAATGCCCACTGAAGCATCAGATTCAACTCATTCCTAGGGCTGCCGCTACAACACCAGCGGTTTCAGTTCGAAGTCTGCGCTCACCTAAACTCACTGCCACAAATCCATTGGATAAACAATGTGAGATTTCATCAGTGGTGAAATCGCCTTCAGGACCGATCAAAATGATGGATTCATTTTTCTTTTGGACTTCATCTAGATAGCTTCTACGTTCCTGAGTCGCTTCGCAATGTGCGACAAACTTTAATTCAGGTAATTTTTGTTTGAATAGATCCGTCAATGATGTTGGCGCAGATAGATCAGGTAACCAGGTTTGTTGAGATTGAAGCATGGCGCTGATTAAAATTCCGTGTAGTCTGTCCATGCGCAGATGTTGCTTTTCCGTGCGCTGACAAATCAGGGGTATGATTTGTGAGACGCCTATTTCAGTTGCTTTTTCTAAAAACCATTCTAATCTGGTGTTATTTTTAACCGGTGAAATGGCAATGCTGATTTGTTTCAAAGGTTTTGGAATTTGTTGTTTATCCAAAACACGAACCGATGTTTTTTTCTTATGTCCAATGATGATCTCTGTTAGAATCAGCATACCCATACCATCGGTTAATTGCAGTTGTTCTCCTTCTTTCATTCGGAGTACTTGAATGACATGATGTGAGGTTTCTTC
>JBILCT010000067.1:0-6228 GCA_044353025.1 Ferruginibacter sp.
AAGTTTTTTTAACTTACGCGTTAATAAAATCAACGCTTTCAAATCTTGCCAAGGTGTGATTTGACGGGTAAGTGGGATGATCTCATGAATACAACCCTCCTGATGAACAAGTGATTCCCTTTCAGGACCATCGCTACTCATCATGGTCACATCAAACCCCTGATCCTGCATGTATTTCATTTGCCCTTTCAACAATACTTTCAACGAAAGTGGAACAGTAGTTATTCTTACCAATTTTGGTTTCATAGTTACGGATTTGGATCAAAAATACTCCCGTTGGTTAAATCGATATAAGTCTGACATTGGGGAAAATCACACAAAATGATGTTTTTTTAGCGGTGACTCGGTTTTAATGACAATGATTGTTGCTGATAAGAAATCGCTTTACAATACAATATGAAAAAGAAAGGCATGAGCTGTGCTTTTTGCCTAAGGGCAATCCCCAGGTTACCGGTTACCTGGGCCAATACAAATGATCCAAGTAAAAATGTAAAAAGTATTACGCGAAACCAACCGTTCCAACTTCCCCAATGTTTAACACCTCCCCGAATAAGTTGAAATGCCATGAAGATGCAAACCAGGTTTTCAAATGAGGCTAAAAAACCTAACACTCCCAATCCGTCAAAAAACAATGGGCGAAACCAGAAGGTAAACATCTTAAAAAAGAAATTATAATTGTTGATGTCCACCCCGGATGATGCCTTACCCAATTCACTCGATCGATGCAATAAAGAGGATGACCCGGTGATATCCAAACTATCTGTGTCACTGAATTCCAACACACCGCCACTGGCATACACGAAAATGATACCTCCCACTATGAGCAAACTCCAGCGGTAAAACCCTTTCAGTCCATTGCTTGTAATCAGCAAGCCCATCATAGATCCTACAACGATGGCGAGCAGAATATGCGGACGAATCATATAAATTAAAAAAGCACCGATAAGTGTAGAAATAATTCTACGGTTAATTCTGCTGAACCCAAATGCAAACAAAGCAATACCAAAAGTAATGGCACTTCCCTTGCCAAGCGATGATGTCCAGAAGTGTACGTTTGGAAGCAGGAAGACCAATTCAACCGGACTTAAATTTTGCCAAACGGGCTCAAGTTTTATGTTTTCTACTGCCGTCAGATAAAAAAGCACCAAAGCTAAATAACCAAAAAAAGAGAAAATGATCATTAAGGAATAGTAGGAAAGTCCAAATGATTTCACAAATGGCATCGCTAAAAAAACAATGAATTTCGTACCCGACTGAAAAAACTCTCCCCATGAATCCGCATAATACGCTTTGTTGAAATAGTTCACCGAATCACTCCTGGATGAGGATGCATATACAATATATGCGATTGTAAGTATTGTATGAACGATAAATAAAGTCCAAAGATAATTTTCAGAACGAACGCGAAAATTGGAAACAATCAGTTTGATCAAATAAGTATTGATCAACAAAATCAACAATAAAACCAAGAGTATGTCCATAACTTAAAACAATTCGATGGAGCCCAAAGAGGGCATCCATTGTGAAAATTGATTAAAAGGTGACAAATTGGTTTCAGCCATTTTTCTCAGTGTTATCATTGGCCCTTTTTTGAATGGACCGTACATGCGCAATGGACGTGAAGGCGAAAAATGGTAACCCGGACTGGCACCACAGGTAACCAGTAACGGTCTGATATCCTTCAATACTTTTTTCCATTGCTCTAGTACTTCTGATTCTTTGCAATTCGATTCAACCCATAGCTCACAAATTCTGCACTCTAAAAAATTTTTCCATTTCTTCAACCGAAAAATAATTCCAAATTGATTGCTTTCAATCAGAGCGCCATATTGAACAGCCGGACAATCCCGATAACGCCATTCGACATAGCTTTTATCTATAGGTGTATGATAGTCTGCACCATTCAATTTTACTTTCCAGTTATCAGGCAATTGACTCAATGCTTTTCGGATGTCATATTTAGCATTGAATTCGGTGACTTTTTGTTGATTATAAAAACGAGGGAAAAAACTTCCTAGCTGCACAAAGAGTGGTAGTCTGCCGTTTTCATACCAGCCCATCTTAATATAGCCGGGCATACTCATGGTATTGGGTGAGTTAAAAACGAAAGGAATCCCTTCTTCCGAACAATCTTTCACTGCCTGCATGGTAAGTTTTGTAAAAATCCCTTTTCCCTGATGCACTGGATCTGTAGCGGTATCAACGGCTCGAACAGTAGTAATGGTGTGGTCTGAGTTCACCCAAGTCCATTTCATAAATGCTCTTACACCAATAATTTTTCCTTCGGCTCGGGCCAGTAAAATAACTGAAGATCCGAATGGGTTTTGAAGATGCTTCCATTTGAAATACGCTACAGATTTAGGCAGCAACCCTTCGCCCAAACTTCGTTTGAGTACTTCTATGATTTCCGGCAAATCTTGAGGCTGTGCCTTTTCTATTAGCATGGCTCGTTAAGCAATTGAAAATAAAGTTGTTCAGTTTCTCGCACCATTTTTCTCAAACTGAAATTATTTACCACCCGCGCACGGGCATTGTTTCTGAAATTTAGTCTATTTTCTGGTTCATTCAAAAGGTTTGAAAGGACATTGGATAAATCTGCATACTCATCTACCTCCACTGTTATGCCATCCTCTCCTGAACGAATGACCTGCCTTATACCACCCGCATTCGTTGAAACAACGGCACATTCCATGCTCATCGCTTCCAGTAAAGCGATGGGTAAACCTTCGAATGAAGAAGTCATCATAAAAATGTCTATCGCTGAAAGATAAGGTTTAACAGGTGTTACCAATCCGGGCATCCTTATCAAATCCTGCATCCCCATTTCTTGCAAGTGCGTCAAGATCTCTTCTTTTAATGGGCCATCGCCGATGATAACGCCCCTTACGTTTGGATGCCGGCGATGCGTTTCTTTGAAAACATCTATCCATTCCTTGAGCCGCTTTTGAAATCGAAAAACTGCAATCACCCCAATCAATAACTCTCCATCTTTTAAATCCAAAGATTGTCTAATGTACATTCGATCCGTTTCATCAAATTGAAAAGTATGGGTATTTACGCCATTTACAATTGTAGTTACCGGCACTTTTGTTTTGATCGAATCCTGAATAGATCGGGCAACTTCATCAGAAACAGCTACCACAGCTGTTTGCCAACGAAATGTCAAACGATTTAAAGCACCGGTGATCCAATGATATCTCTTTTGAATATTATGCTCTGTGTATACCAATGGAATTTTAGTGAAGGCATGTAATGCCCTGCCTAAGAATCCGGCCCATGGCAAATGGCAATGAACCAATTGAATTTCATTTTCTCGCACATATCGAATCAACGCTGGAAGTTTTCGCATGATTTGTACATTGTTGCGCGCTTCCATCAATGTTACCTTCCCTCCATTCGCTTCAATTCCTGCTACCATCTGATTTTTCCAGGGAAGAAAATAAATAAAATGAAACTCAAAACGTGTTTGATCATGTTCCTGCAAAACCTCTTGTAATAAGGTTTCTGCCCCACCCCTTCCCAAAGACTTGATAATATGCAGGACCTTGATACGATTCATGTCATGATGGTTGAATGGAAGAATCTAAAAGCCAATTTCTAAATGCCATCAATCCATCCTGAAATGAAGTAGCAGGTTGATAACCCAATAATCGGGTCGCTTTCTCAATATCCGCATAGGTTTGTGGTACATCTCCGGGCTGTTCTGGGAGTTGTTTTATCAGCGCTTCAGTTTGAAATACATCTTCCAATGATGCAATCATTTCTTTCAGAGATATCGTCTGACAATTACCCAGATTAAAAATTTCGAAATTCGTTTGGTTATAACTGAGTGATCGTATGACCCCTTGAACAATATCTGCAACATATGTATAATCTCGACGAGTGCTGCCATCTCCAAACACCGGAATTTCCTCTTTGTTGATCATTTTTTTGGCGAATGCATGTATGGCTAAGTCCGGGCGCTGGCGCGGACCAAACACCGTAAAAAAACGCAATGCTAGAAATTGAATACCATATAAATGACTATACACATGCCCCATCAGTTCACCGGAAATTTTAGTGCTGGCGTATGGACTGATCGGATAAAGCATCGAATCTGATTCAGACCAAGGCAGTTTTTTATTGATCCCATACACACTACTGGAAGAAGCGAAGATGAATTTTTTTATTCCTTTTGTTTTTGCAAATTCTAACAAATACTGTGTTCCAGTTACATTGGTTTGCTGATAACTCACAGGATCCTGAATGGATGGACGAACACCGGCCTTTGCAGCAAGATGAATGATAGCGTCATAATCATCGGTCAGTGTTTGTTGTAAAGAGGTCGGATTCGTTATGTCTAATTCATGAAACGTGAATGAAGCATAATTTTTTGCGATCAATAAATTGGATGCTTTGATTGACCTGGAATAAAAGGGATCGAAATTATCTACACCCGTTACCTGATGTCCATCTGCCAATAGTTTTTCAGCAACATGACTTCCAATAAATCCGGCTGTACCGGTTAATAGAATATGCATTGAAGTTTTGTTCATGTTCTGCGCTGCGATGATCAGGATTCAGATTTTTTTTCTCGCTTACTGCTTCCCCCACTGATATAACTGCTGGAAACATAACTCGAATAGTATCCGTATCCATACTTGCGCTTGTAATAATAGTAGCCGTATTTATAGCCGAAGTATCCGCTATTTTTTACCCCATTAAAAATGATAGAAACATTTTTAAACAAACCATTATCTCTCCACTCATTGATCTCTGCTACCTGTTCACGAACGGTTTGATTAAAGCGTGTAACGATCAACGTTAGATCAGCCCATTTACCCAATATTTGAGCGTCGGCTACAATGCCATAAGGCGGAGAGTCAACAACAACGATATCATAATGGGCATCCAGATATGCTTTGAGCTCGAGCATATATTTTGTAGACATCAATTCCTGTGGGTTGGGTGGAACCGGACCGGCAGGAAAAAGATCCAGCTGCTCTTTCTCATCATTCACAATGGCATAACGTATTGATTCCGGGTTGGATTTTCCGGTAAGATATGTACTGATCCCATAATTGTTGTCTTCCAGTCCAATGGCTTTTGAAATCTTAGGACGACGAAGGTCAAATTCTAATAATGCCACTTTTTTACCCTGTAATGAATAGCTTTTGGCAATATTCATGGATAGAAATGACTTACCCTCTCCACTCACATTGGAGGTAAGTAAGATGTAATGATTCTTTTTCTCCGCAGTGGTATAGAAATTGATGTTTGTTCGAAGGGTTCGAATCTGTTCACCAAACATTGAACGCGTGTTTCCGCCAATGACAAATGGGAAAGATGCATCATATTGTACCTGTTCCAGCTCTGCAATAATTGGGATCGTCGTAATATTTTGCAGCTGTTTCTTGGAGATGATTTTTTTATTGGTAATCTCTTTGATAATCGCAAACAAAATGGGCAAAAACAGACCGGCAAGGATGAATGATAAAAGTATACTAGATTTGGCAGGACTGATTGTTGCTTTATTTTTAAGCGGTGGATAGATCACTTTGGAATCAACAGTGATAGAAGCTTTGGCAATGTATGCTTCTTCCCGCTTTTGCAATAATGTTAGATAAAGTGCTTCCTTGATATTTTGGAAACGGGTTTTATCCATCAATTCTTTTTCATCTAACGGCATTGAACGCAAATACACATTGGCATTACTGATTTTTTGCTGATAGGTTTGTTGAGCAATTCGAAGATTGTTCTTGTAGTTGGATAACTGTAGTTCCATATTACTACGGATATCTGCTAAATTCTGATCAACTAATTTGAGCGCAGGGTTTGATTCTTGTGCTGTCAATGCAAGTTTTTCACGTTGCATTCTCATCTGCTGATACTGAGATAATAATCCTTGCAAGCCTGAATTTTCAACACCTACAAATGAAATTTCCGCATCTTTAACATTGGGGTTTCTTATAAAATCTTCAACTGCTCTGATGGTAGATTCCATGATTCCAATCCTTGTCAGCTCATTATCGTAATCTTGAACACGTTGCAGATACATTTCCCCATTGGAGGTGTTACCAACTAAGCCCCTGCTTGCCTTAAAAGCAGCCAATGAGGTCTCAATAGAGTCCAGCTCATTGCGGAGTGGCACCATCCGCTCTTCTATGAAATTAATTGCTTGCAAAAAACCGAGTGATTTATCCCGGGTCATTGCCTCATTATGAATTTTGGTAAGTCCCTTCAAAATAT
>JBILCT010000068.1:0-6154 GCA_044353025.1 Ferruginibacter sp.
TGAATACAAATTAAATAGCTCATATAGAGAAAATGAATGAGCGGAAAAATGTTGCGGAATGATGGTTGTCATTCCAAATGGTCCCTCACAGAAAGTAGATTCGCTAAAAAAATGAAAACGACAGAAGCACCGATCAAAACACTCCACCACTTATTGGAGGAAGACATCAGAAGATTTGTATCCGGAGAAAACGAATTGAGTTTAGCCTTAGAACGCTGGACCAAGCTAGCCGGTTCAGTAAAGCTGAAAAACAATTTGATTAAATACCACGATCAGGTTAAGAATCACATTGAAGAACTAGATCGTTTTTTAGAAGAAGAGGATCTGAACTACCTTTTTTCAAATGATGACATCCTTCATTCATTTGTAAAAAACACAGATCGAAAACTAAATGAATGCGAAGAAGCTTCTGTGAAAGATGCAGCGCTTTTGGCTTCCATTCAAAATATCAACCATTTTAAAATAGGGAGTTATGGAACTGCAGCGGCATTCGCAAATGCCTTAGGCCGAACCAAAACTGCACAATTGTTTCATGATTTTGAAGTTAATGAAAAGCAGATGGACGATCGATTAAGTCAATTAGCGGTTTATGAGATTAATTTAACTGCTTTAACCCATGTTCAAATCGAAGGAAAATAATTAAACCAGTATCATTCCATTTATTTTTTAACCGTATAAAAAACAAACATGAAAACAGACATTGAAATCCAAAAAGACGTCATCGACCAATTGAAATGGGAGCCATTTCTGAATGCCGCTGAAATCGGTGTATCAGCAAAAAATGGTATAGTTACTCTATCAGGACAGGTGGATACCTACTCTAAAAAAGTATTGGCAGAGAAAGCTGCTAAAAAAGTTTCCGGAGTAAAAGCCATTGCTGAGGATATTCAGGTTGGATTGACACCAAGTTATCGCAAATCGGATGCAGAAGTTGCAGAAGCCGCAGTGAACGCTTTGAAATGGCATACCATGATTCCTGAAGATCGAATTAAAGTGAGTGTAGAAGATGGCAATGTGAAATTGGAAGGAGAAGTAGAATGGGAATATCAGCGTAACCAAGCAAAAACTGCGTTAGAAAATCTAATGGGTGTTCGATTTGTGACCAATTTGGTTTCAGTTAAACCAAAGATTACACCTTATGAATTGCAACAAAAAATCACGGCAAGTTTTCAACGCAGCGCCAATATTGATGCTGCAAGAATTTCAGCTGAAGTAATAGGAAGTAAAGTAACCCTGCGAGGCAAAGTTCGTTCGTTCGCTGAGAAAGAAGATGCTGAAAATGCGGTATGGTCTGCTCCCGGTGTCATCACGGTAGAAAACAAACTTACCATTGAGGAGCCCGAATACGCTTTTGAAGATTAATGCAACGTGTTGCCAAGCTGAAGTCTCCCCCATTATGGGTCGGAGACTTTTTTTTAACCTAAACTGAATGAGATGTCATTTCAATGGGATCATGGTTATGCATTTGATCCAAACTACAAAAAACGGGTGGCTTATTTCTGTATGGAATATGGTATTGACCATGCATTAAAGAACTATGCCGGCGGATTGGGATTTTTAGCAGGATCTCATTGTAAATCTGCATACGATCTCAAGCAACCAATGGTTGGGATAGGCATATTGTGGAAACATGGATACTATAGCCAAATCAGAAAATCGGACCAAAGCATGGAAGTTTTATTTGAAGAAAAACGGTATGCTTTTTTAGAAGAAACAAATCTTCGCTTTACCATCAATATCTCAAAACATGAAGTTTGGGTGACAGCCTATTATTTACCTCCCGATGTTTTCAATACCATTCCTATTTTTTTTCTGAGTACTGATTTGAAAGAGAATGATTATCTGGCACAAACCATCTCACAAAAATTATACGACTCTAATCCGGAGACATCCATTGCCGCATCTATTTTATTGGGTGTTGGAGGTGCGAAATTATTGGAATTGATTGGATGGGAGCCGGAATGTTACCACCTCAATGAATCTCATGCTTTGCCATTGGCCTATTATTTGTTTCGAAGACATCATCACAAAAAATCAGAGATAAGTAAACGACTTGTGTTTACGAATCATACACCGGAGGAAGCCGGCAATCGTTTTTATGAAGTAAGTCTTTTGAAAAAAATGGGGTTTTTCCTTGACCTGGAACAAGCTGAGATTGATGAACTTTCAGTAATTAAAGATTGCAGACTAGATTTATCATTAACTGCGTTCAATCTTTCCGCCAAATCGAATGCGGTATCAACATTGCATCGGAACACAATGGTTAAAAAATGGACGATTGATCAAAAGGATACACGATTGATTTCAATCACCAATGCACAACATGCAAATTTTTGGAAAGATGATTTGTTGTATGAATACATGGAGAAAAATGATTTGAATGGAATGTTGCAATTGAAAAAGAAAAAGAAACAGCGGTTATTGGAATATGTAGCTGACCAAAGTGGAAAATTATTTAAAGAAAATGTTTGCACCATCGTATTTGCAAAAAGATTTGCAGGATATAAAAGACCGGATATTTTTTTTCATGAAATGGATCACTTCGTTCGATTCATCTCCAACAAAGAAATGCCCGTTCAATTGATATGGGCCGGCAAGCCCTATCCGATGGACTATAACGGTATTGGGATGTTCGATAAAATTGTAAACCTGTGTAAATCTTACCCGAATTGCGCAATCCTCGTCGGCTATGAAATGGCAATGGCCCGTTGGTTGAAGTCGGGTGCAGATATTTGGCTAAATGTACCACGCTTATACCATGAGGCTTGTGGAACAAGTGGAATGACGGCTGCCATGAATGGAGCAGTTAATGTTGCAATTCCGGATGGATGGTATGCTGAGTTTGCGGAAGATGAAAAAAACGGTTTCATCATTCCAACATGCGACACTCATTTATCTGATGATGTTCAGGATGATTTAGATGCAGCTTCATTATACCATGTACTAGAAAAAAAAGCTGTTCCAATGTATTATCAACGTCCAATGGATTGGGCAGCAATAATGAAAAAAGCCATGCAAGATATTATTCCAACCTTCGACAGCTCAAGATTAGCTAAAGCATATTATGAACAACTATATGTCCAACCTTGAAAAAACTAAAATATTTGGAAAGCGAACGAATAATTTCGAAGCGGAATTAGTTGAGTCCGGAAATCCATTTTTCTTAAGATTGGCATCAATGATTAATGAGGCTGAACATTGGATTCATCTTCAGTTTTATATTTTTCAAACAGACAAAACTGGAGAAGAAATTGGAAATCATCTCATCAGAGCGCGAAATCGAGGGGTTGAAATTTTCATTTTAATGGATGCAATAGGATCACCCAAAATCTCTGAGCCCTTGTTCCAATCGATGATTGAAGCGGGCATCAAGATGAAGATATTTTCACCGGTCAATTTTTTTTCAGATGGTTACCTGAGCAGAAGATTGCATCATAAAATTGCAGTTACAGATAAAATGGAGGCGCTTATTGGCGGAATTAACATTGCCAATAGATATAACGATTTGGAGCATGAACCCGCATGGATGGATTTAGCAGTTTGGATAAAAAGTAGTATCTGTGTTGATATAAAATATTATTGTATACAAATTTGGAAGGAGCAGTATGGAGATAAAAATAGACAGATGAAAAAACATGGAAAGATTGAATTTTTGCGAAATGATTGGTTGTATCATTTGAATGAAATTTCCATTGCTTATTTAAATCTTTTTAAAGGAGCCAAACACGATATCATCCTAGTATGCAGTTATTTTATCCCCGGGAAAGCACTTAGAAGATCAATCGAAGTTGCTTCTAAAAAGGGTGTTACTATTAAGTTGATTACAACAGCAAGAAGTGACGTGCCTTTTTCAAAACATGCAGAGCGATGGCTGTATGATTGGTTATTCAGAAACCAAATACAGATTTTTGAATTTCAAAAAACAATACTGCATGCAAAAATGGCTATTTCAGACTCAAAGAAATTAATCATTGGCTCATATAATATAAATAATCTAAGCGCTTATGGAAGTCTGGAATGTAATTTGGAAATTGATGACGAATCCTTCGCATCAATGACAAGTAAAAATATAAATACATGGGTCCAAACAAATTGTTCTGAAATAAAAAAGAATAAATCCGGAAGGAAATACCCTTTTTACTATCAGTTTATTTGTTGGATATCATTTAAAATACTGCAAATGATACTTTATTTATCCAGCAATGGATTTCATCGAAAATCTGTTTTTCCAAAAACTCTTTTAAAATAAATTTTGAATTCAGAAAAATTCCATGATTTTAATCTACCACGCTGCACTACCAATTTCTGATCAACCGGGTGCGACAAAAGATAATGAAAAACAAATGGATTATTCGGATAATGCCATCCCAGTACTTGTCCGAATCTAAGATCGCTAAAATATAAACTGTCATGAATGCTTTTAGCTTGATAATAACCTCCTGAAAACCGAATCAATCTTTGAAGATCCTCATGATCGGACACACGCTTTAATAATGCTTCAGCTCTTGGATGAAATTTCCAGGTTTGTTTATCAGATTGATCAAACACACTTCGATAACTTACCCAATAACCATTGGTTGTTTGTAAAACCTGATACCAAAGAAAAATTTGAAATGGTGCCGGTGTAGAAATCTTATCCTTTACGATCCATTTATTGGAATTGATTTCAGTATTTAAATCATTTTCTGTGTTGATTTTAAAAAAGATTGCAGTCGCGATATAAAAAACTACTGAAATAAAAGTCCAACGAACCCAGATCAATCTTTTCAAGTCGTATCGATTTTTAATAATCAACATCATAAAAGCTAAACCAGGCACCAAAGAAAACAAAGGATCAGCTACATATAAAAGATTGAAAGCATAGCGGTCATGCACAAAGGGCTCGAAGAGCCCCATACCATAATTATTACAGAGATCCAATAAGAGATGTGCAGCCATCTCAATCTGAAAAAAGAACAGCCATTGTGTGAATCGGATATTGTGCGGCCTATGGACTTTTTCTGCCAGCAAAGCAAATGCCGGGGCCATGATTATTAGAAACAAGATGGAATGAGTAAAACCGCGATGGGCAAGTAAGGCTGAGGGCGTATCCATCCATAAAAAGGCAATGAAATCAATATCTGCAATGCTTTGCGCCATTGCACCCCACCACATCGCCTTTTTACCAAACCCTTTTTCAAAAAAAACCTCGCCTATGCAAGACCCAAGTGCTACGTGTGTTAAGGTATCCATACATTATGAGTGTGCAATAAAAACGGGAATATCTTTTTCTAGTAAAATGGATTCGAGTAGACCCGTTCGCATCCATCTTGATAACACAATTCGTCTTCGAGCACCCATTACTAATAAAGAATGATCCGGCTGTTCTTTAAGAAAGCGGATGATTTCAGTTTCAGGAATTCCTTTTACTACATGATAGTTTACTTGTTTAAAATGTCTTCTCATCCACTCTTTTAGATACCAATGATCAGGCAGGTGTAAATCTTCATCCATGGCTCTTACACAAAAAAGTTCAATCGGTAAGTGCGCATAATTGGAAAACAGGAAAGCGAATTGTCGCATGGAAAAAACAGAAGTAAATCTGCCATCATATAACAAAATGATTTTTTCTACAGGTTTGTATGAAGCAGGAACCAAAGCCAATGGACATTCCGTTTCATTCATCAACATTTTCAAAAATCTGCTTGGGAAATCTTGTTCGTGATGAGAAAATGTTTCATGTCTGTTAATTACCAACAAATCTGCGAATCTTGTTTCCTTGATTAAATCGTTGATCGCAATTTTTTTATCGTGGTGGATTCTGTGTTGCAGCCCAGCTGATTTACATTGTTCTGAAAAATTATCAGCAGCTTCTATTCTAGCATCTGTATCTTTCTTTTTAAGAACCTTCAATTGTTCATCGGATATACCGGAATCTAAAACGGTTTCATAGATTTTGAATCCAGTATATGTGGGATCGTCTAAAAAAACACCGGTCAAAAAAGCTTTCTGTTCTTTTGACCATTCCCGTGCATATCGGGCTGCGGATTCCGAATAACGTAATCCATCCAGTGCTACTATAATTTTATTCATGTTTTAACGATGAGCAATGAAAACGGGAATTTGATGTTCCCGAATAATTTCAGTCAGGAAACTTCTTTTGAATAATCTGGAA
>JBILCT010000069.1:0-6144 GCA_044353025.1 Ferruginibacter sp.
AATACCTGGTCCAATTACTTCTTTCTACCCCAACGCATTTGGCATCTTCAACATGAGTGGAAATGTGAGTGAGTGGGTTGGAGACGTTTATCGTCCTATGACACCTACCGACGGTCAGGATTTCAACTACTTCCGTGGTAATAACTTCCAGAAATACGTAAAAGGAAGCAACGGAGATTATGAAAGAGACAGCATGGGGCATTTGAAGAAAATCGACGATACTACAGAGGTTAAAAATCGTACCAACTACCAAAGAAATAAACTGGTAAACTATATCGATGGTGATTCTACCAGCGGTGCTTCTTATGGATATGGAGTAACTACGCTGATCAGTGATCAATCAAGGGTATTTAAAGGAGGTAGCTGGAATGATCGTGCATACTGGCTCTCGCCAGGAACTCGTCGTTATTTGCAAGAAGATCAAGCATCAAGCACCATTGGATTCCGTTGCGCTCAATCCTACTTAGGCCCCCCTGAAGGTCCTGGTTTCCAAGAAGGAAATATTTTTGCAAAAAGTCGTTTAAACAGCAAAAAGAAAAAGAAAAAATAATTAAAAAAAGTGGTCATAAAAATGACCACTTTTTTTTGGGCATGCAACTTTTGATTGAATCATGTTCTATCTAAAAAAACATCAACCCATTAGGTTATGAAAAAGAAATTATTAGCAATTGGCTGCCTGTTAAGTGTCTTTTTTATGGGATGTAAAAAAGATGACGTTGTTACGCCGAATCTTTCAGCTGAAGTAACGAACACACTTAAAACCGGCACCTGGCGTGTTTCATATTATTGGGACAATGATCAGGACGAAACAGCAAGTTTCAACGGCTTTTCTTTTCAATTCTTAAACAACAATACCGTAACTGCTTCTAAAAATAACAATACCATCTCGGGTAGTTGGGCGACTGGTACCGACGACTCCTCCGTTAAGCTTTTCCTCAATTTCGTTTCCCCTCCTGATTTTGAATCGATCAGCGGCGATTGGAAAATCAGTCTGCATAGCCCGACCCAAATCAATTTAGTTGACTCCAGTGGCGGGAATGGAACCGAAGATTATTTACGTTTCACCCGTAATTGACCCGCAGACATTAATTCGTTTTTCAAATCAGCATTCACTTTTTCCAAAGCGTATCTCAGCATCACTCTTGGCATGCTCTGTGCATTTCCCATCAAAAATGCTTCGATTTGATCAGGCTTTTTCTTCCATGCTTCACGTAGCATCCAACCCGTTGCTTTATGAATTAAATCGTGTGTATGATTCATGAACAAACTTGCAATGGCTAACACGTCATCCACTTCATTTTTTCGTATAAAATACCAAGTGGCTACCATGGCTACTCGATTATGCCAAAGTCCAGTATGTCCGGCTAATTCGTACAATAAACTACGGTCCTTATCAAATAACCATTTGCCTAAAATCAAATGTGCACTGGAATCTACCAAATCCCAATTATTCACTCGATCCAATTTCCGTAAGTAAAGATCAACGCATACTTTGGCAAGCTCATCCTTTTGACGCATGCTTTTTTCAAAGAGATGAACCAGTAAAAACAAAGCGGTTAATCTATGCTCATGAATTTCATCATCCATTAAACTTTCAATATCTGAAATGCGAATAATGGTTGCATATTTTTTAGCGACTTGTCGTTGAATCGGAACAGTAATACCAATGAAAATATCTCCTGCACCATAATCTTTGGGGCCGGTTTTGAAATAGCGTTGCATTGACTTTGCACGTTGTGGATCTGCCAGCAGATTCAATTCTTGCCTGATTTCTTGAGCTATCATGATGAATTCACTTTAGTTTTAGCAATTACGTTCAATTTTACGTAAGGTTTCTTTCATTAACTAATCAAATTGAATAATTTTACGGGATGATTCAATCTAGAAATTTACCTACCCTAAATCGAATCGCTTTAATCAACTTATTTTCAGTCCATCGCATGTTGATTGTAAGCCTCTTAACTTGTTTTTTATTCAGTCATAATAGCTGGAGTCAAAGTATCATCAACGAAAGTTTTTCTTATTCGGTAAGTTCAACGGATGGGCTAAACAAACAAAGCGGCGGAACATGGCAAAATCTGAATACGGGAGACAGCTTTCTGATCGCGTCAGGCAGTTTGAATTATTCGGGCTTGCAGCACCCAACAGGAAACCGAATTGTTTTCGATGGAGATGGTACAGATTGCCTACAAACTTATGCTGCCATTTCAACAACTGGTACTAGCGTTTACACCTCATTCTTACTCTCTGTATCTGCATTAGGATCATTATCAACCACGGGAGGTTATTTCACAGCCATCACCTCAGGAACCTCCAATTATGCCTCTACGGTTTTTATAAGAAGATCCACTGCCACATCCAACAGATTCAATCTTGGAATCAGCACCAGAAGTACTTCCGCAACCATTTGGTTGCCTGATTCATTAACAACCGGCAGTGTTTATTTGATTGTAACTAGTTATACGTTGAACACAGGTACCGGAAATGACATCTCTAAAATTTGGATTAATCCAACCGGTCTTGGTGCTGTCTCAGCGCCCACTCCTTCAGCCACAGCAGTTGCCGGAACTGATCTCAGTTCTGTGAATGGTGTTTTGATTCGTCAAAACAATGCCACTGGAACTCCATTTATTGAAATGGATGAGTTACGAGTGGGCACTACCTGGGCATCTGTAACACCAGCCAATACTTTATCCACCTGCGTTCGTCCAACCAGTCAACCCACAGGTATTAGTTTTTCCAGTGTTGGAAGTACACAAGTTTCAGGATCTTTTACACCCTCCATTGCAGGCGCAGATAAATACCTGATTTTATTGAATACATTTTCGGGAGGTGATCCTATTCCTGTTGACAGCACGACCTATTTAACAGGGGGAGACGTAGAAGATGCCGTTGTAATAGAAGCTGATGGCGATCCAAGTTTTACCATAGACTCATTAAACCCTGCTTCAACCTATTTTTTGTACATATACGCATACAATGACAATTGTTCCGGTGGACCTTTGTATTTAACGGATTCTCCACTTGTCGCCTTTTTTACAACGACGTCCGGATTGAGTCCTTGTAATGAACCGGCAACGCAACCAACTGCATTAACCTTCTCCAATATTCAAAGTAATCAATTACAAGGAAATTTTACAGCCAGTGCCGATGCTGATGAATACTTGGTTTTAAAAAGCACTATTGCTTCACTCAGTGTATTACCAACTGATGGTATGATTTATCAACATGGTGACAATATTGGCAATGCCGTCGTTGTTTCAAAAGATGCCGCAGATAATTTTATCGCCGATTCTTTAGATCCATCAACGAATTACTATTTTTTTATTTTCAGTATTCGATCACAAAATTGCACACAAGGTCCGAATTACAACGCATTAAGCCCACTTACCAATAGCGCTTCAACCATTGCTGCAAATAATTGTACTACTCCGATCAACCAAGCAAACAATCTTGTTTTAACAGGAAACAATAATTCAATCACCGGAAGTTTTACAACAACTGCTAATGCAGATGGCTATCTTGTATTATTTAGTACCAGTTCAACATTGAATCAAAATCCAATCAATTCGGTCGATTACATTTCTGGTAATACAATTGGGAATGCGACGGTTTGCTATTCAGGAAGCAGTGCTCAATTTTTTCAGGGAAATCTAAATGCAAGCTCTAGATATTATTTCTACGTTTTTGCCAAGAACACCAATTGCTTGGGAGGCACCAGGTATAATATTACCAGTCCACTTACCGGAAACTTCCTGACATCAAGTAGTGCCGAATATCAGTACTATTATGGAAACTTGCATGCGCATTCCAGTTATTCTGATGGAAATAAAGACGGAAAACTACTGACACCTGCACAAGATTATGCATATGCAAAAGAGAGTTTGCAAATGGATTTCCTGGGTATATCAGAACATAACCACAGTGGAGCCGGAATGGCACGAAGCAATTATTTCCTGGGTGTTGCTCAGGCAAACGCTTCCACTACCTCCGAATTTGTTGCTTTGTACGGACATGAATGGGGTGTAATCAGTGGTGGCGGACATATTCTGGTTTACGGCGTAGATTCTTTGATTGGCTGGGAAACCAATAACTATCATATTTATGTAGCGCAAAGTGATTATACAGGAACAAATGGCTTATTTAAAAAATTGAATGCACGCGCTAATAGTTTTGCAACATATGCCCATCCGAGCTCAACAGACTATAACAATATTTCAAATGTTGCATACAACGTTTCAGTAGACAGTGCCGTTGCCGGATGTGCAGTAGAAAGCGGTCCGGCTTTTTCTACGGATACAACCTACTCGGATTTTCCAACTTCTATGAGTTATTTAAGTTACTATCTGAAGATGTTGTCCAAGGGTTATCATCTGGGTCCATTAATGGATCATGATACACATTACACCAATTTTGGAAGAGCCAATCAAAATAGAATGGTCGTACTTGCACCTTCACTCACAAAAACAAATTTGATTGCGGCTATCAAAGCCAGACGTTTTTATGCAACACAGGATATGGATACCCGGGTTGTCTATACGATTAACAACAATCCGATGGGAAGTGTCTTTTCAGGAGGAACTGCACCCATCATCAGTGCCGGCGTTACAGATCCAACCAGTCCGACCAACGCAACCCGAAGCATCAAATTGATGTATGGTATCCCAGGAAGTGGCGTGTTGCCAACTCAGTTGAGCTCCAGTTCAACCGGAACATTGAATTATACAGATAATGCACTTGCAGTAGGTGGATCACGTTACTATTATCTGGACATAACGGTCAATGGCAAACGAACGATTACCGCTCCAATATGGTTCACAAAAACCAATCAGGTAACCCCTACACTAACCCTAAGTAGTGGCACAACACTATCTGAATCAAATCTCAATAACAGTCAGTTGAACCTGACCTTGAATAATACAAACTTTGTAAATTCGGGAACACTGAATACATCTTCCTTCTCTTTGATCAATGCACCAGCCGGAGTCAGTATTAGCAGTATTTCGGGAGCAACTTCCACTTCAGTTTCTCTTACCCTCGCCTATAACAATACCGATTTTGATGTGAATGTCAGTGGATTTGGTGTGAGCATTTCAGGATCAGCCCTGGCGTCAGGAACTGCGCTCAGCAGCAACAATCTGTCAATTACGGCCAACCAGGAAACCATCAGCTTAACTAGCATAACCAGCTTTGGCAATCAACAAATCTCTACCAATTCAACTAGGAAAACTATTACAGTCAACGGCGCTCAATTAACCGCGAATCTTTTGATCAATGCATCAACTGGATTTCAGGTTTCATTGGATTCAACTACAGGGTATGGAAGTTCCCTATCAATAACACCAGTTTCCGGCACAATAAATAATCGCACCGTATATATCCGCTTCTCACCCACATTACCCATTGCCTACAATGGAAGTTTGAGTATAAGTAGTAGTAAAGCAAATACGCAAACCACTTCCTTATCCGGAACGGGCTTTAAACTTGAAGCTGCCTGCGATTCGCTGGTATTAAACAATTCCATTTTCAGAACCAGTGGATTTTATTCTACTACCTATGTTCGTCCAGGCAATACTGATTCAATCGTTTATTTCCAACTCACGCTCAGTCTACGTTCGACATCGAATAATACGATACAATCTTGTAGCACTTATGTATGGAATGGCCAAACCCTGAGTACTAATGGAACTTACCAATTCACCCGTACGAACACCTTCGGCTGTGATTCAGTCGAAACATTGCAATTCAGTATTATTCCATGTCCGGTTTCCTTGAATTTGAACCTTTACTTACAAGGGTTGTATGCAGGAAACGGTCAAATGACTACCCCACTTTTCAGCAATGGAATCAGTAATGATAGTACCGCTTCGGATAGCATAACCGTTAGTTTGTGGAATGTGGATAGTTTGAATAAGCAAAATCCAACTTACAGTATAAAATGTTTATTGAAAAAAAATGGACAAGCGCAAGCAAGTTTCAGTGGTGTTAACCGTTTAAAGTCATACTACATCTCCATCAAGAACCGAAATAGCATAGAAACCTGGAGCTCAGCGCCTATGAATCTGCAAGCAATTTCAAACTATAACTTATCTGACAACTTGAATCGTGCATTCAGTAATGGAGAAAATGCACTTCAGCCATTGG
>JBILCT010000070.1:0-6013 GCA_044353025.1 Ferruginibacter sp.
GTGATCATTCTCACGCTCGCGAGTTTATTGTTGGTATACAGCAGCACCGGATCATTGGCTTATCGCATGAGTAGAAGTACCGAAAGCTATTTGTTTAAGCAGCTGGGATTGATTTTAGTTGGATGGGGACTGATTTATTTCTTTCACAGAGCCAATTATACTTTTTATTCTCGCGTTGCAGTGATTTGCTTTTTCCTCTCGATACCCTTGCTTATTTATACTTTATTTTTTGGTGTTCAACTGAACGAAGGTACTCGTTGGATCAAATTGCCGGTATTGAATATCACCTTTCAAACATCAGATTTAGCAAAATTAGCATTGTTCATGTACTTGAGCAGAATGCTTAGTAGAAAGCAGGGGGTTATCAAAGATTTTTGGAAAGGATTTGTTCCAATTATCATGCCGGTGGTTATTATCTGTGCATTGATTGCACCTGCTAATTTATCCACTGCATTGCTCATATTCGGAACGAGTATGATTCTCATGTTTATTGGACGAGTTCGGATCAGACATTTATTATTGATTGTGGGAATCGCCATGATACCTATTAGTTTCTTGGTAGGTTTGGCCGTAACGCATTACGACAAAACGAACAAGCGTGCTGAAAAATTACCGGCTGCTTTTGAATCAGGAAGAATTCCAACCTGGGTGGGTCGCATACAAAGTTTCATGTACGGAGAGAAAGAAGATGACAATGAAAAAATGTATCAAAACAATCAGGCGAATATTGCCATCGCAAATGGCGGCATTTTTGGTCGCGGACCCGGCAATAGCATACAACGCAACTTTCTCCCTCATTGCTATAGTGATTTTATTTATGCATTGATCATTGAAGAATATGGATTGATAGGCGCAGCATTTATGCTGTTTGTTTACTTGCTTTTCTTATTCAGATGTATTCGTTTGTATAGAAAATGCCCATTCGCGTTTGGCGCATTTCTGGCATTGGCATTGAGTTTTACTTTAGTAATACAGGCCATTGCCAATATGGGAGTCAATGTAAGTTTGTTGCCAAATACAGGGGTGACACTTCCGTTGGTAAGTATGGGCGGAAGCAGTTTGTGGTTTACTTGTATCGCCATCGGTATCATTTTGAGTGTGGCACGAAATGTAGAAAACCTGGAAGGTGACAGTATGCAGCGTGCCGTTGAAGCAACGAGTTCCAACGAAAAAAAGGAGGATTCAAAAGATGCGTAATCATTGCTACATATTGGCAGGTGGCGGAACCGGAGGGCATATTTTTCCGGCGATTGCGATTGCGCAGGCATTGAAAAAATTGCAGCCTGATTCTACGATTCGTTTCATTGGAGCGAAAGGGAAAATGGAAATGGAAAAAGTACCACAGGCAGGTTTTGCAATAGATGGTTTAACCATTGTCGGATTTGAAAGAAGTTCTTTGATAAAAAATCTATGGTTGCCGTATAAAATTTTACGAAGTTTTACACAAGTAGCCTCCATATTTCGTCAATACAAACCGGATGCAGTGATAGGCGTTGGTGGATATTCCAGCTTTCCTGTGTTACGTTACGCACAATGGAAGGGAATTCCAACCTTTATACATGAAGCCAATTCCTTCGCCGGTAAAAGCAATGTGCTGTTGGGGAAAAAAGCAAAAGCAATTTTTGCCGGTGTGCATGGATTGGAGAAGTTTTTTCCCAAAGAAAAAATTGTGTTGACAGGTAATCCGGTTCGTAAGCGCTTATTGGAAAATAAACCGGATACTGCCTCAGCCAAACAGTTTTTCAATTTGGATTCAACCAAACCTGTATTGTTAATTGTCGGTGGAAGTTTGGGTGCAAGAAGTATCAATCAAAATATAGCTAACATTTTGAAAGATATCATTGAACAGGGTTGGCAAATCATTTGGCAAACAGGAAAGATGTTTGAAGCGGATGCTAAACAATTCGCTGAAGGAATGAAAGCAGTGTCTGTACATGCCTTCATACAGGAAATGGAACAGGCATATGCTGCGGCTGATTTGGTGATAAGCAGAAGTGGAGCGATGTCTGTGGCTGAACTCTGTATTGTTTCCAAGCCAACCATTTTCGTTCCGTTTCCATTTGCTGCGGAAGATCATCAAACAGCCAATGCCAATGTTTTGGTGAAAGCCAATGCGGCAGCCATTGTACCGGATGGAGAATTGAAAACACAGCTTTTGCCTACTATAAAAAATCTGATAAATGATTCATCATTACGGAATCAATTCAGCACGAATATGAAGGCATTCGCTATAACAAACGCGGATGAACGCGTTGCCCAAGAAATTTTGAACAGCATCTGAAAATGAATATGAACAGCACGATATCAAATTGGATTCGTTCACTCGCACATCAAACGGGTGAAGGGTCTGCTGTTTATTTTATTGGCATCGGCGGAATTGGAATGAGTGCGTTGGCAAGATATTTTCATAGCAAAGGGGTACAGGTTTCCGGGTATGACAAAACAGAAACAACGCTCACGCATCAGTTGACGGCAGAAGGTATTCAGGTTCACTATGAAGATCGCACTGAGTTTGTAAATCAGGATGCGAAACTTGTAATTTATACACCGGCTATTCCTAAAGATCATGTCGGATTAGCTTTTGTACGTGATTTGAATTTGCCTTTGATGAAAAGAAGCGAGGTGTTAGGCATCATCATCAATGGCATGCAAAATATTTGTGTCGCTGGAACCCATGGCAAAACAACAACCAGCACCATGATCGCGCATGTACTCAGGCATAGCGCTTTCGGCGGAAATGCTTTTTTGGGTGGAATTTCTACCAACTACGGAACCAATTTCTGGAGCAGCGACCAACCTTGGTGTATCGCTGAAGCAGATGAATATGATCGCAGCTTTTTAACATTGCATCCGGATATCGCCATCATTACTGCAATGGACCCTGATCATCTTGACATTTATGGCAATGCCGAAAATGTTGAACAAGCCTTCCTTCAATTCGGATCACAAGTGAAGGAATCAGGAACCTTGATTATTAAACATGCATTGGTTGCGGGAAGAGCATTTAAAGTAAATCAATGCATCACCTATAGTGTTTCAGATAAACATGCGGATGCATATGCAACAAACATAACGCCGGCAGAAGGATCTTGCAGATTTGATGCGATTGTAAAAGATAGAATCATTGATGGCATAGCATTGCCAATGGGGGGATTACATAACGTCGAAAATGCTATGGCTGCGATTACCGTCGCCTGTCTATTATCGTTAACAGATGATCAGATTCGCGAAGCAATCGCTGCATTTCGTGGCGTGAAGAGAAGGTTTGAATATGTACTGAATTCTGAAAAGATGGTTTTGATTGATGATTATGCGCATCATCCGGAGGAGTTGACTGCATTGATCAATGGTGTAAGACACATGTATCCGGAAAGAAAATGCAATCTGATTTTTCAACCTCATTTATTCAGTCGTACACGTGATTTTGCAGACGGATTTGCAGCTGCATTGGATCTTGCAGATGAAGTCATTTTGTTGCCTATTTATCCAGCGCGTGAATTACCCATGGAAGGAGTGAGCAGTGAAATGATTGCAGAAAAAATGAACAATAAAAATGTGTTTTGTTTGAATAAGCAGGAGCTGATTACACGAATGAATCAAGAAAAGAACAATATTGGTTTGTTAATCATGGCAGGTGCGGGTGATATAGATACAATGGTAGAACCGGTAAGTCAAATTTTTAAAAACGGACTAAACTGATAATGAAAATATCTGCCATCCATATAAAAACAATGACTACAGTAATGCTGTGGACGCTGGTAGCTACTGCCGGATTGTTGTTGCTATTGAGTGGAAAGAAAAGAAAATCCGATTCGATTTGCAGTTCAACGCACGTCAGTATTCATGGAGTTGGGAATCATTTCTTTGTGGACAAGGCGGATGTCATTCAAATATTGCAGAAGGTACATGGAAATAAATTAGAAGGAACGCGTGTCGAATCCATCAACATTGAAAAGATGGAGCAAGAACTCAAAAAAGATCAATGGATTGAAAAAGCAGAATTATATTTTGATAAGGATGATCGATTGATGATAGAGATTGAAGAAAAAAATCCGGTGGCGCGCATTTTCACGCAGGACGGTAATTCTTTTTACATGGATTATCAATTGCAGCGTTTACCACTTACGAACAAGCATGCAGTCAGACTGCCTGTTTTTACAGGGTTTCCCAGTGGATTGGTAGTTCTATCGAAGGCGGATAGTTTTATGCTGAAGGATATCAGGAAGTTAAGTTTACACATTCAAAAAGACCCATTTTTGATGTCGATGATTGAGCAGATCAATATCAATGAAAAACGCGAATTTGAATTGGTTCCCAAAGTAGGAGATCAATTGATTTTACTGGGGAACAGCAGGAACTACGAGAAGAAGTTTAAAAAAATGAAACTCTTCTATCAACATATTATTCCATTAAGAGGCTGGAATTATTTCCATAAAATAAACTTGAAATACGAAGGTCAGGTTGTTGCCACTTTAAAAGGAAAAGAAGAAATAAAATACGACTCATTGTTAACGATGCGTATGATTAAAGCAATGGCTGATTTTTCATCAACCAAAGCAAATGATACGAGTCTGGCAATTCAGCCGGATAGCTCAAAATCTACTGATGTTTCCATGGTGATGACATCATTCGAGCGAGAGGAGCCAACTACTACAGAAACTATCAATGTTCAAAATCCTTTAACAGAGATGAACACAAAACCAGTAGCGCCGGCTATTGAAACAAAAATTTCCGTAAGTAAACCAATCATAAAAAAAGAAGAAAAAAAGAAAGCGAAAGAAACAGAAAAACCGAAGGAAAAACCCAAACCTAAAGACGTGCAAGTAAAACGCAGCGAAAACAAGTCAGTACCTAAAAAAGCAAACACGAACGAATATTAAAAATAATCCCAAACAAACAACACAAACACAAACAAACACGATTATGCAAAAAGAACAACCCATTATTGTTGGTCTTGACATCGGGACCACAAAAATCGCAGCCATTGCGGGTAGAAAGAATGAATATGGCAAACTCGAGATTCTTGGATTTGGACGAGCCAATAGCAATGGCGTACAACATGGAATGGTATTGAATATTGATCAAACGATCAAGGCTATTCAAACGGCGTTGGAGAAATGCCTGGAAAGCAATCCGGATCTTGAAATCAGCGAAGTATATGTGGGTATCGCAGGCCATCACATTAAAAGTTTGCAAACACGTGGCGATATTGTTCGTCAGAACCTGGAGGATGAAATCACGCAGGAGGAAATTGACCGTTTGGTTGCGGATCAATACAGAACCTACATTCCATTAGGCGATCAAATTATTGATGTGATTCCACAGGAATATACCGTAGACAATCATCCGAATATTCCAAATCCAATTGGGTATAATGGAGTTAAAGTAGGCGCTAATTTTCATATCATCACGGGTGATAAAAATGCAATACGTAACATCAAGCGAAGTGTAGACAAATCCGGATTAAAAACCAAAGACCTTGTACTTCAACCCTTAGCATCAGCTGCTGCTGTTATGAGTGAACAAGATCTCGAAGCAGGTGTTGCCATTGTGGATATAGGTGGTGGTACAACCGATCTGGCTGTTTTTTGTGAAGGAATTTTAAAGTACACAGCGGTGATTCCATTTGGTGGAGAAAATATTACCAACGATATTAAATTAGGTTTAGGCGTTTTGAAAACGCAAGCGGAAGCCATGAAGGTTCAGTTTGGTAGCGCTTTGAGTAATGAAGCACAGGGGAATACATTTATTACTATCCCTGGTTTACGCGGATTATCTCCGAAAGAAATTTCTGTAAAGAGTCTGGCTAACATCATCCAAGCCAGAATGAGTGAAATTATGGACTTCGTGACGTTCCACTTAAAGCAGGTTGGATTAGATCACCGTTCGTTGAACGGAGGCATTATATTAACAGGCGGAGGTTCTCAATTGAAGCATTTATTGCAACTAACCGAATATCAAACCGGATTGAGCGCAAGAATTGGCTATCCGAATGAGCATCTCGCAGGTGAAG
>JBILCT010000071.1:0-6009 GCA_044353025.1 Ferruginibacter sp.
AGCTTCGAACACCTAGTAATACTGATAAAACTAAAAAAATAGAGGTTCTACCTGTATACAATAAATTATAAATCAATGCTATTAATAATGCAACAAACAAAAGTATCCTATGCTTCTTTGTTGGAAAAATTGAGTTCAGAAAAAAAGCCAGTCCAAGCGTAACCACAGAGAATGCAACCAGATATTTTGTTGGCCCTATGTCCATTTCACCATAAATGAGTTCAGAACGAATAGCCACTAAAAAATTTTCATTGGCAGATTGTTGTTGGATAGATAGAATAGACTTGATGTAAAGTGGCAAACCGAGTAAACCAATGAGCAAAAAAACAGAAATCCATCTGCCTCCGAAATTTTTCAAATAAGGAAACCGATCTCCCGGATTTTGTATTTGCGTTTGATGTATCGAATCAACAAACAAATATTTTGTCAAAAAACCACCGAGTGTGAAAAATAATACGGTAAAGAAAACAATTGTGTATGTATCAATCGAGAGCATTTCCAGCTCATCGAGTAACGTGTATTTTAAAATTCTTTCAGAAGAAAGCAAACTTGCCCAAAGTAAACTGAACAAAGAAACCGGATGAAATAATCTTTTACCGTGAACATGATAACTTACCAGGAAAATGACCCAGCAAAGAAAAATGAAAAGGTATGCATGAAGGTCAAACATGAACTTCAAATTTATTACTGGTTAATTACGAAGTACTATTTAAGATCTGGTTACCATTTTTCGTAAACCATATAGCCATAAAACAAAAACTGACAAGGCAGCAAATAGTCCGGCAAACAATATTCCAAATTTCAACTTACTTGGTCGAATTCTTTTCATCGGATAATCCGCATAATCAATAATTTGAATCAACGGAATGTTTCGGATATATTGATATTTGGCAAGTTCCAGGTTTTTCATCAGTTCTTTAAATGCCTCAGAATATGCTGCTACGCTGTACTGCTTTAAATTGGGAGCAGCCTGGGCAATAGCAAAAGCAGGATTTAGATTGGCATCAACTACTGCAGCTTTAGCATAAAGCGATACGCCAACAGCGTTTCTAATAGAATCGACACGCTGTTCAAGCACTTGAACCGTTTCCCGCTCTTTCTTACTGGTAATTTCCAAATAAAAATCACCGGACATCTTAGTCAGTCGATCCGTAAAAATTTTCGTAAACCTTTCGTCCTTACTTTGAACACTAAGTTCAAAAAGACTTAATTTTTTATCTGTACGACTCGGATGTATATCCTCTAGTGTCATTTGTTCGTATATCACTTTCAAAATACTGTCTTGCAAATAATTCAACTGTGATTTTTGAATACCCACCGGAAATCGGATATTTTGGGTTCTTTCTTTTTTTTGAAGCTTTTTATCCAGTTCATTGATTTGCATGTATTTGGTAGCAAGCGTCATGCTTTGTTGATCAAAAGAATCTGAAGTGAGTAAAACAGATTCAATAATTCTTCTACTCTTCATGATTTCCAAGATATTCTCCCCTTCAAATAAACCGCCAACTTCACCTCCAAACCCAAGTTGACTGGCCAAACTGAATGCACCGGACATTAAACCCTGATCTTGTCCACCATCCAATGCAAAAGTGAGTCTGCTTTCATATTTGGGCTTTGTAAAAAAGCCAATGAGAATACCCACTACCGCACCCAAAAAGCCAATCAGCATCACTTTTTTCCAATGAAGAATTAGCTGTATCAAGAATGGTTCTTTTTCATTCATCCGTTTGTTTATTTTACTTAGTCAAATTAATGATAACATTTGCAACAATACTCAAAGTAGAGGCTATTATCGCCAACTCGCCAATAGAAAATCCTTTTTTATTCTCCTGTTGTTTTTTCGGCACAATGATATCTGTTTTTCCTGTAACCTTTGGATAAGATTTAAAGAAAAGGAAATGTTTTACTCGTTTAACCTGACCATTGGGCAAAACGGCATAGCTTGCCGACTTCCTTGCGTCTTTCAAAAAGCCCCCGGATTTTTTGATGTAAAATTTCATGCTTTTACCGGGGTAGATTGGCATAAACATCGGATGCAAAACCTCGCCGGAAATTCGAACCATGGAAGTTTTTTTATTGAATATGATTATGTCCTGATCTTCCAGCAATACATTGTTCGGTGAAGATGGGTTCTCCAACACTTTCTTCAAATTGAGTGATATCAAATCATAGTTCTTATCAATTTCATCTGTCAATGTTTGTTGAGAAATCGGTGCATTTTCGTCCAAACTTTCCAACCTTTCCAATAAAAGCTCCCGCTCCAAATTGGTTTGATTCGTTTCTCTTTTTCTTCGAATCGTCACATAATTACTATCTACAGAACGCTTCAAGCCATTTATTCTCCCAATCAAATCAATGATCCGATCTCCACTGTTCAGCAACGGATACTTGCCCGGCACCATGGCTTCCCCAATAACCAATACTCTCCTGTTTCGAATCAGTCCGGGTAACAACTTGACCTGGATAACATCAGATGGATTTAATGCAATCGCTGAAATCGAATCACTACCCGACAAATTCACTCTGAAGGTTTGAAGCTCCATGCCATTGTTCTCTAAAGATTCAGATTTAGAGAACTTTCTGCTTATTTCAATCCAGGTTGAATCTCCGGAAGCATTGATTCCACCCGCCTCTAAAATCAACTCCTTCACGGTCATATTTTTTCTCCAAAGATATTTCCCTGGTTTCCTCACACTTCCCTCTACAAATACCTGCTCCTCATCTCTGAAGTCAAAAACTGAATAAACATGAATTGAATCCCCTTTTTTAAGATTGATATCTAATTGTTTTTTCAATAAAGAATCAACTGAAAAAGATAACATGCTCCATTGTTTACCTGCATCTGTTCGAAATAAATTAGCTCGTTGCAAATGGGCATCATCTCGAACGCCTCCTGCTTTTTCAAATAAGGCAGACAACATTGCAGTTGAGTTGGTCTCGTATTGCCCCGGACGAAAAACAGCACCTGTAATTTCAATTTTATCTTCCAGTGCATCTCTCGTGGTGTAAACATAAAAACGATCCCCTGGTTTTGTTTGATAAAAATTGAATGTTGTATCCTTGATATCTACGATTTTTCTATCCTTGTCAGAAATTGAAGAAACAGAAACTAATTTACGGTAGGCCAATTCACTAAAACCGCCACAGTAATTTAACAGATCTGCAAAATGCTCTGAAGGCTTCATCTCATATTTTCCATCTCGATGAACTGCGCCAGATATTTCAACCCTTTGTTGACAATAAGGAATACGAATAATATCCCCTTCTTGCAGCAAAACATTGTCTCCCTGCGTTCCCTTTGTCAGAAATGCATATAAATCAGCCACCCTGTATAGTTTGTCTTTACGAATCACTTCAATTTGTCTGTAAGAACCACGATTACTTGGACCTCCACATAGATAAAGTAAATTAAAAAGTGTAGTTAGTGAAGAAACCGTATAAGTTCCTGGCTTAAAGGCCTCTCCCAAAACAGTTACACGTATACTTCGCATTTTCCCTAATCTAACTTGCACTTTAGTTCCACCCTGATTGATTGCGCGATAAATGGTGGATCCAAGTTTGTTCGTAAGTTTTTGGCTCACTTGTTCTATCGTTAAGCCACTTACAAATACAGGTCCCACATTCTGAATATAAACCTCACCTTGTTCGTTGACCGTTAACTCGTACTTCATTTCACTAAATCCATAGACATGAACAATAAGTTCATCATCTGGTCCTACCACATAGGAAGAAGGTGTTGCAATTCGAATATTCGGTTCAAACACCAAACTCGATCTGGTAAAAAGCTCTGACCCATAAATGGACAAGTCCCTGTCGTTTATTTCTTTGATAGGTGCTGTATAGATTTCAGTTTTTTGTGTTTTAGTTTCAACCGAGGCTTCTGGAACAAACTTTGAAGTTTGTATTTTTTGAAGTTTTTCTGATAATTTTTGTGCTTGATCCTCCGTTAATCCTTTTATTTTTAAAATTTGAATCGCATCTGCTTCTGTGAGATTTTTTTGTTGAAATTGTTTCTTGAATTGAGTCAACTGTTCGTTGGTCAGTTCATCGATATTCAATGCCTGTAGATTATTCATCTCTGTCCAGTTGGCCTGACTATAAACGAATGGACAAAAAAACAAAAGCAGTAAAAATGACAATAAGGTTTTTCTCATGACTTTCATGTATTTGAGCTGATGCAACAAGAAGGATCCTAGATGCTGTTAAATTGAGCAACCCAATCGTTTTCCTGATTCTAAAAGCTTTATCAACAAAGTTAAAACAAATTGCAACGCAGTCAGAAGTCCCATTTACGTTGAAAGTAAAAATCAACGTCTTAAATACACCATTCAAACCTATTTTTGCTTTCATGCATTATGCCTCCGTAGAAAATATCCGAAAATCATTCGGAATCCGAACCCTGTTTCAAAACATTTCTTTCCATATTGAAGAAGGTGATAAAATAGCCCTGATTGCACTCAATGGCAGTGGCAAATCAACCTTGCTCAATATCATTGCCGGACTAGAGCCACCTGACGAAGGAACCGTTTGGATTCACAAGGACATCAAAACCATTCTTCTAAAACAGGAGCCGGACTTAGATACACAAAAATCCATCTGGGATAACATGATGCAATCTCAACATCCGGTAATTCATGCAATTCGCGAATATGAAAGATTGCTCACTGAAACGGACAACAATCCGGATCAATTGGCGCATTGGATGACCCGATTGGATGATTTGAATGGTTGGCATGTTGAGTCTGAAGTCAAAGAGATTTTAGGAAAACTTCAATTGCATCAACCCGAACAATTAGTTGGAAAACTAAGTGGCGGACAAAAAAAACGGGTGGCTTTGGCACAAGCACTGATTGAAGCCAGACTTCATGAAGGAAAATGTTTGCTCATTTTGGATGAACCTACCAACCACCTGGACGTTGGAATGATTGAATGGCTGGAAGATCATCTGAGTGCTGAGAAAGTCACATTGCTCCTGGTTACACACGATCGCTATTTCCTGGATGCCGTTTGTGGTGAGATCATTGAAATCGATCAACAAAATGTTTATACCTATCAGGGCAACTACGACTATTTTTTAGAACAGAAAAGCTTGCGGCAGGTTGTTCAGCAGAGTGAATGGTTAAAAGATAAAAACATCTATCGCCGCGAATTGGAATGGATGCGCAAACAGCCCAAAGCACGCACTACAAAAAGTAAAAGCCGACAGGATGCATTTTCTGAAGTGGAAGATAGAATCCAACAGAAAAAAGAACAAACAGAAGTCAGTCTTCAAGTGAAAATGAACAGACTCGGCGGAAAAGTTTTGGAGATGAAGAAAGTTTATAAAGCTTTTGGCCAAATGCCTATTTTACGGGGGTTTGACTATACATTTAAAAGAGGAGAACGAATTGGTGTAGTAGGGAAAAATGGAGTTGGAAAATCAACTTTTCTCAAAATTGCATTGCAATTGGAGGAGCCCGATTCCGGAAAAGTCAATCATGGGGAAACAGTTGTATTTGGGCATTTCGGGCAAGACGGATTGCAGTATCGTGAAGACATGCGTGCCATTGAGTATGTAAAAAACATGGCTGAATTTTTTCCTTTGGCAGACGGATCCAAAATATCTGCCAGTCAGTTCATGGAAAAATTTGGATTCAGTGCTGAACAACAATTTACTCCACTGAGCAAATTAAGCGGAGGCGAAAAACGCAGACTTTACCTCATGAGTGTTTTGTTTCGCAATCCGAATTTTTTGGTATTGGATGAGCCTACCAATGATTTAGATCTGCAAACACTGAGAACACTCGAAGAATTTTTACTCGACTTTCCAGGTTGTTTATTAATTGTCAGTCATGATAGATACTTCATGGATAGATTGGTAGATCATTTATTTGTATTTGAAGGAGATGCTGTAGTGAGAGATTATCCGGGGAACTATACGCAGTACAGATTTGAAACAGCAAAAACACAGAAAGAGCATAGTGAAAAAAAGCCATTGACATCTAATGATCCCATTCAAAAAGAAAATAA
>JBILCT010000072.1:0-5986 GCA_044353025.1 Ferruginibacter sp.
GCTTTACGTTCATATTATTTGGTTTTTTTTAGTGAGTTCGCGCGCTGAACAATTATGATGCAAATCTGCCAAGAAGTAAAGCTGAATGCAACTCGCTACATTCGTAAAACGTTGAAAATCAGAAATATAAGACTATATTTTCTTTTATTTACTTAATGCACAGATTACCAACAAGTTGTCAGTGTGTTAATATATTGTTAAGAATAATTTTTTTGATTAGTGTATTTAAAATTGTTGTAGAAATGATTTTAAAATTAGTGGCGGACCCCGTACATCTGGACGATTCCATAGTAGTTTTTGTAATTGATTCCATAGTAGTTTTTGTAATTGTATATACGGAATAATTACGGAATTTGCCGTAATAAAAAAGTGTAAAAGAATGATTGAAAATGAACAGTGAGTAAATTTCAGTAACCTGCTGAGATGTCGGGCTGTAAAGTGTTTGAATAAAAAAAGCCCGCAATATTGCAGGCTTTTTTTGTACCACGTACGGGAATCGAACCCGTGATTCCTCCGTGAAAGGGAGGCGTCTTAACCCCTTGACCAACGCGGCATTGTTTCGGAGCGCAAAGATAAGTCGTTATAACTTTTCAGGCAAATTTTATTTAAAAGAATCTTTAGCGGCTTCATTACCACTAGTAAAAAAATTGTCCGGCGGCCTCTTGCAGTGCCAGCGCAGCTTTCAACCCCTTGAACTCCCATTCATTCCATTTGAGCAATGCCTGAAAATAGTTGGTTTCACGGGCATTGATCATGAACAACGTGCTTTCCCCATTATTGAACAGTCTGCGCTCACTGGCGGTCAATGCTTCATAGTTCCGAATGTTCTGTGCATATTGACGATACTGCTCCCTGTATCCCTCCATTTCTGTGATATATGTATTGATCCGAACCGACCAGTCATTGCGTTTGTATTGTCTTTCCAATTTGGTTTGTGTGGTTTTGAAGTCATTTAATTTCAATTCCGCTCGTTCTTTCCTCCAAAACAAGGGAATCTGTGTGGCCAAACCCCACTTGAAATTATTGGCAAAGTCAGGTCTTACCCTACCCGCATCCGCCAATGGGTTATAGATCACTCGAATGTTTGGCTTGAGCATTTCTTTTCTCAATGCCCGATCCAGGTTCAGTTGATTTATTTTATAACTATATAGCTTTAACCCAGGATGATTAACCTCCCACAAATTCAATTGTTGTTTCTGCTGAAGCACAAACGCATCAAGAGATTGGGTGTTGATGGTTGAATCAGGACGAACTTGTGGATTTAAAACAACAGGTTGATCCTGATCCCATAAAAAAGCATTCGCCAACAGCTGTTTGTTCCTCAATTCCCACTGTCCTTGTAATAAGGCCATCCAACGATCCTGCACCTGAATCGAAGCTTCAACCGTGTCTATGGCAGCACGATCACCAAGTTTTACTGAACGAATAACCCCTTGCAAACGGTCTGCAGAAACTTGATACGCCAATTCAAGTACAGCTAAATTCTTCATAGCCAAAAACCAATCCAGATAAGCTTTTCCTGCTTTGAACCGGATTTCATTCATCAATTGTATACGCTCCCAGGATGACATCTGCTGTAGCAAACGAGCTTGCTTTACCGCATTTCTTCGAGCATCTGTAACAATGCCCTGCCATATTGGAACACTGATCTGTGAATAAACCAATCCGTTTTGCGGTAATTTATCTTCCGGATTGACGAATAAGCCATTGTTATTTTCATACCCTAATTTAACATCGACCCCAGCCCATGTAGGCAATTGTATACCGCCCTGATCCATTCGATAATAAGTCTTTTCATCGAATCGCTTACCATTAACCTGATAAAACCCCTTAGGGTCAAACTCGCCCCTAGCCTTTAATAAATAAGCATCCGCCATACCCGGAATCAAAGATGCCTGTTTGGAAACAGGGTGTTGTAATTCCACCCACTGCATGTAAGCCGAAAAACTTAAAACAGCAAAACTGTCTTTTTGTGCTTGAGTATCTAACATCAAACTCAACAGGAAAACAAAGAGTAACCACGATTTATTTTTTGGACTTCTCATCCGATTTTTTATTTTTTTTCTTGTAAAAGTCTGGTGGAAATCCGTTGATGTTACGCCATAATTCGTACCAAACCGAAACATCATTGAGGAGGGTGAAGCAACTGGCTCCTCCACCCATTCTTACCTGAATAGGCCAATCAGGTGTACCCGGTTGATGCGTAACTAGAATACGATATTTGCCATTTTCACTGATGTAGTTATCTATTGCTACGATCTTACCTCCATAAGTCCCGTAGCTCACTCCAGGCCATCCTGAAAAAATAATGGCAGGCCATCCGTCAAATTGTAATCTTACGGCTTGTCCGGTGTCGAGCAATGGCAAATCCATGGGATTCACAAACATTTCAACCGCCAATTCATACCTAGAAGGAACAATGGTAACAATATCCGATCCTTCTTTGATGTTCTCTCCCACGCCAGATTGAATCGCCTTGGATACAAAACCATCTTGAGGTGCAGTGATAAAATAAAATCCAGAACGAATGCTGTAATTGACATAATCATTTTGCAACTTGGTCATCGATGCCTCTGCATCATACATACTTGAAAGCGTAGCATTTTTGTCTGATTCCAACTTTGCAATTTTCTCCCTAAAATCAGCCTGAATATTTTGCAATTCAATTTCTGCATTGAGCACTTCATTTCTACTGGTGGTAATCTTATTCTGTTGAGACATTGCCTTCACCTGATTTTCTTGAAATTTCAATCTGCGGCTCTCCAGCTCTGTCAATGACTTCAAACCCTCCTCATACAATTTTTCCATCCGATCCAACTGTTCCTTGGCCACTTTTTCATTCATTCGAACTGCAGTCCATTCTATACTGTCGTTACGAAATTTCAATTTGGATTGAAACAATTTATTCTCTGCCTGTTCCAATTTAAACTGTCTGGATGAAATCATAGCATTGATCTGCGCATCAATAGCTTCTAACTTTTGCATGTATGATTTCACAGAGAAGTTTTTTGCTTCCAATTGTCTGCCTGTATTGTTTACCAGATCGGGGTTGAAATACTCGGATTTAATCTCACTGATTTCCAAAATCGTATCTCCTTTATGAACAAATTGACCTTCGCGAACGAACCATTTTTCAATTTTACCGGCAATCACATTCTGAATAGCTTGTGGGCGTTTATCCGGTTGAAGTGCAGTTACATTTCCATTCGATCGTATGTTCTGCGTCCATGGAAGAAAAAGTACAAGCATAAAAGCAATCACACTGGCATAGAGAATTCGCAACAATCGAACTTTTGCAAATCTCTGCTCAAGCAACCCGGCTGATTTTGTATGCTGGTATTTGGATAGTGCAGATATCTGTACGAACATAGAATATTAATTAAGCGTTGATCTGAGTTAGGTTTCTTTCTTGAAATGAAAGCAGATGATCACATTTTTGTTTGAAATAGGTACTAGAAGTTACAGCGATGAGCGTTGTACTCGGTATTGACAACAGGTAATCTACAATAACTTTTTGTTCTGATTCGATAATAGCATCTATCGGATGCTCCAGCAAAATCAATTGAGGCTTTATAATCAACATTCTAGCTAACAAAATTTTCTGAATGATATTGGCTGGAAGTTTTTTACCCATCGGATCCAATTGAGTATTTAAACCATCAGAACAATTTTGTATAAATTCTCTGAGCAATAGCTTGTCCGTCAGTTCACTTAAATATTCTTCTGAAATATTGGGCCTCCCCAAGCAAATATTATCCAGTATGGATCCTTCGAAAATGGTCTCTTCTTTTAAGTTGGATCCTATGCATCCATACAATATTTTTTTTGCATAATTAGACAATGGCCAACCATTCAATGAAACAGTTCCGGAACTTGGCACATAAGCTCCAGACAATACATGCATCAACGTCGATTTACCTGAACCGGCAGATCCTGATATCACATATTTTTTCCCTGATTCAAATTTAAAATTTACGCCTTGGAAAAGCGGCTGTACGGCACCCGGATAACGAAAGGAAAGTTGACGCAATTCCAAATAAGGTGCTTTATCCTTAGTAATTTGATGCAAAGCATCTACTTGTCGCTCTTCGTCTAGTTCAAGTTCCATCACGTTTCCGATTTTTTCCGTGGAAGTAAATAAATCATACACGTTCTCCAAATTAAGAATCAATTTCTCAATGGAATCAATGACCATTAATAAAATAATTTCTGCAGCAACAAACTGACCGATATTCATTCGTTGCTGTATAACCAAAAACCCACCTGCCAATAACAAACCAAGGGCTATCAAAATTTTAAAAAAAACCAATAAACGGAATTGAGACCTTAATATACCAAAGTGATCCTCTCTGGAATTTAAATAACCCATCACACGATCATCTGTATTCTTCATCGGTAACGTAGTATCACCAATCAGTTTGAATGAATCGCGAGAGCGTGCCATTTCTTCTAACCATGACACCAATTGATACTTGTACATGGACTCGTTCAAACTAGTTTCCATGGCTTTTTTGGAGGTCAATCTCAATATTACCCAAACCATCAAAACAAGAATGATACTGAACACTGCGAAAAATACGTGATAAAGGGAGAGCAAAATCAATCCAAACAAAACCTGTAATACCGCCGTACTCAAATCAATGATAATTTTCGAAAGTGTTTTTTGAATGGTAAGAACTTCAAAAAAACGATTCATCAATTCCGGGGGATAATATGGCTGCAATGCTTCCATACGAATTCGAGGAATCCTTTCAGTGAAATCGAAGGCTGCTCTTGCAAATAGTTTTTGCTGGATATTTTCCATGATACGCATCTGAATCCATTGCAAATACCCATTAAATGCAATGGCCAAAACGATCAAGCCAGTGAGCACAATCCAGGACGTAGACACCGTTCCACCCTGAACCAGATTGATGATAGCCTGTATCCCCAAAGGAAGAGAAAGCGCAACCAGTCCCTTGAAAAGGGCCAAGGCATAAACCTGAGAGATCTCGCGGCTATTCGGTTTTAATACCAATGCCAATCTTTTGAAAGGTGTGTACATAATATTGAATTAAACAAAAAAAAGACCAAAGGGTTGCCTCATCCCCACAAGATCACGAAGGTACAACATTTAACAAAATCAATAGTAATACTATTTTTTTTGTTAGTTTTTATTTAACAAGTTAAAATAATTACTTTTGTCTGGAATTTATTCAAATCATGGATCTGAAAATTTCTTTTAAAATTAATGATTCTCTTTATTTAAAAGACCCTGAAAGTAGTGGTTTAGGGAAACAAATTATCCGTCAAAGTATTGACCTGATAAGCACGTTGGGGTTTGAGTCATTTACTTTTAAAAAATTGGCGCATGATATTGGCACTACGGAACCCAGTATTTACCGATACTTTGAGAATAAACACCGATTACTTTTATACATCATCAACTGGTACTGGAGTTATTTGGACTACCTTTTATACAGTGGAATTCGAAATTTATCAGACCCAAAGAAAAAACTTGACATTGCGCTCCATTTATTGACAGAAGCTTTTCCGGAAAACCAAGTTGGAGAAGAATATGACAGAAAAAAACTTCACCACATCGTCATCTCTGAAAGTAGTAAAGTCTATCTCACCAAAGAGGTTTCAGAAAACAACCGTAATCAAGCATTCAAAACTTACAAGGAACTTTGCGCTCACCTTGCTTCCATCATTCAAGAAGTAAGCCCCCGCTACCCTTTCCCTAAATCTTTAAGTACAACGCTCATAGAAACTTCCCATTTACAACAATTCTTCTGCAATCATTTACCAGGACTTACGGATGTTGACTCACACAATCAATCAGATTTCGTCAGTATTTTTTTGAGAAAAATAGTAGCGGATAGTTTGCAATAGATTTTATACGGGTCATTTCTTTGATGCATAAACCTTCGCCGTTTATAATCCTATCTGCTCGTGCATCTTAGGAATAACAACGTCCCTGAAGCCCTTCTTAAGTAACCTATCT
>JBILCT010000073.1:0-5949 GCA_044353025.1 Ferruginibacter sp.
TATAACACCTAGCTACATTAATTTGGCTTGGTATATTTTATACAATACTCAATTTGGTTGTGTGCCTCATCAGGTTGTGATTCAAAATGTATCTACCGGTGGTATTCAGTTTGATTGGGACTATGGGGATGGATTTACTGAAACTACCCGAGATAATTATGATACACTTTATCATACCTATACTGCACCAGGATCTTATACCATCAATGTTCGTGCGTCGAATGCATGTACAGATACCTCCGGAACGTTTGATGTAAGAGCGATTCGAACGCCGATACCTGAGTTTACAATCGTGAATGATTATGCTTGTCCGGGTACAGTCGTTTCATTCCAAAATCAAACTGATACAGCCACCACTTATTTGTGGAATTTTGATGATCCTACTTCGGGATTGAATAATACATCACCGGCCGTCAATCCAACGCATGTGTTCCTGGAACCGGGTGCATATGATGTAACCTTGCAGGCAATACTGACAGACATTACAGGCGTTTCTTGTCCGGCCACCGTTACACACATTGTAAACGTGGTTGCACCGGAGCTTCGTATTATTCCTGATTCGCCGGCTTGTATCAGAGATACCATGCGATTTACAGCGGTTGTGAATACGCCTGCAGGATTGGCCCCTATTCGGGATACCATTTGGAAAATCAATGGGGTGGAATATCCAATTCCAAGAACTACTTATCCGCAATTTAGTCATGTGTTTACGCAACCCGGAAACTATACCATCACGTTAATCGTTGGTACAACCACCGATTGTTATGATACGACATCGGTTACCATTCGCGTCAATGGAATTCCGGAAATAACAGCGATCAATGATCAACGAATCTGTTTGGGTAACTCTGTTCAATTGACGTCAAACAGCAGTGTTGGAAACTATCAGTGGAATCCTTCACCGAATTCAGGCTTGAGTTGTTATACCTGTCCGAATCCGATTGCCTCACCGATTGTTACAACGGAGTATATTGTTTCTACGGTGAATGTGGAAGGTTGTAGAAACAGAGACACTGTTTTGGTAACCGTGATCCAGCCGTTTACATTAACTGTACAGCCGATTGCAGATACCATTTGTGTGGGCGATACAGTACGATTAATTGCGAATGGCGCATCTACTTATTTATGGTCGCCTTCGAACACGTTGTCTTGTTCAACCTGTTTCAATCCGATTGCTTCACCACGATCTACCACGGTGTATGAAGTGGTAGGAAAGGATTTGTTCAATTGCTTTACGCGTACGGCAACAGTTGAGATTGCGGTGGGCAATTATCCGATTATTACGATGCCGCCGAATCAGGTATTGGCTACCGGTACGAACTACACTATTTTCCCGACGTTCGTCAATGGACCGATTTGGAAATATCAGTGGACGCCACCGATCAACATGGATTGTTATGCATGTGCTACACCAACCGCAACAGTCAGAAAAGATGTTTGTTATGAATTGAGGGCAGAGAATCAATATCATTGCGCGGATACGGCAACATTCTGCATACGCGCATTCTGTGAGAATTCACAAGTATTCATTCCAAATACTTTTACGCCAACAGCATCCACCAATAATATTTTCAGGGTAAGGGGAAGCGGAGTCAAGACCATTCGTTCCTTCAGGGTATTCAATCGCTGGGGAGAGTTGGTGTATGAGCGAAGCAATATTTCTCCGAACGGTGAGGGCTGGGATGGCCGTATTCGTGGGGTCATGGCTAACTCGGACGTGTATGTATATACAGCAGAGGTACTCTGTGATAATGATGTGCCATTCACCTATAAAGGAAACGTTACGTTAATCAGATAAAAATGAAAAAGTCGATCAGCTTATTGTTATTCATCCATATGTGCTTTGTTGCGGGCGCGCAGGATTTCTTATCGTCGCAGTTTTATGAATTGCCTATGTTAAGAAATCCAGCCTTGGTAGGAATTATGCCTTCAAATATTCGTGCAACCGCATTATTCAGAGACCAATGGAATAGTATTACGGTACCCTACAGAACCGGTTCGCTTTCAGTGGAATCAAAGATTCCAATAGGAAGACAAAATGATTTTATTTCATTTGGAATGCATGGAACCAGGGATCAGGCCGGAGATGCGAAGTTTTATCGAACACAGGCGTATTTGGCGAGTACGTTTCACAAAGCATTATCAGCGGATCCCAATACGATTCCTAATTACCTGAGTTTTTCTGTGATGGGCGGATCGGTATGGTCTGGATTTGATCCAACCAAAATGACTTTTGATGATCAGTTTGTGGGAGGTGCATTCAATCCGGGAAACCTGACTTCCACTTTTTTTACAAACACCCGTATCAATTATTTTGATTTGTCCAGTGGTTTATCGTTTGTTGGACAAACATTTGAAAAAACAAAATATTATATTGGTGTAGCCGGATTTCACCTAGCCAGAAGTAAGGTCAATTTTTTTAGAGATGATGCGGTTATATTGAAAAGAAGATTTGTAGTGAATGGTGCGTTGAGTATTCGAACCGGACAAAATGATCGGTTTACTTTTTATGGCGATATCAATTTTCAGGGAGGAAACAGACAGGTTTTGCTAGGCGCTTTAAAAAAATGGAATTTAGGGATTTATGAAGAGGATGATGAAGAACAAAATTCAACATCAATCAGTGCGGGCGCTGCATTTCGTATGGGAGATGCATTTATTCCGGTTGTAAAATTTTACAACAAGGGGTTCACTGCAGCTGTTAGTTATGATATGAATATTTCCAAATTAAAATCCGTATCCCAAACCGTAGGAGGATTTGAGGTTTCCATGGGATATTCCGGAATCTTGAATATCATCAGAGATCGAAAGCTGACTTGTTCGAATTTGGTGTTGTAAATATTTATAAACTAAAGTTTAAGCTGTTTAAAACTAGCGGATATTTTGACAGATTTCATCCCATCACCCCAACACTTCCTGCAATACATCCAGCGATTTTAGTTTTCCGAAATCCTGAACATGCAAGGCATAAAACAACAGATAAGCCTCCAATAATTTTCTGCGTGCATCCCGATTCATTTTGATCTCCGACAATTCATATGGCTGCATTACTTTCAATAATTCCGCAGTCAGTTGCGAAAGGCTTCCTTCCACATAATATCCATGTAAGGGTAACGCATCAGTAAATACTCCTTCCTTTAAATCGAGTATGGTTAGTTCATGTTCTTTGAGGGGTTCCGGTTGTTCCAATTGAAAACCAAAAAACCTTGGTAACTGAAGCAGAAAATACAAACTCAAATTAGCGGTTACCGCATCATCCGCATCATCGAGCGCACCTAAACAATCCTCACAGAAATCAAACAATTCTGAATTAGGCTCAGGCTCTCGGATTACATGTTGCAATACCTCCATCCACAATAAAGCAATGCTGTGTTTGATCACATCACCGGAAATATGATGGTATAATTTCCCCCAATTTGCTTCGCGAATACGATTCAAACTTTTAGCATCCCGATGATAAACTTCCATATCCAACACATGCGATGGTCTCAATAAAATAGCCTTCTCATTCCGCTTCGCCGAAGTGGTACGTATACCATTTACCAAATACGACTGTATGCCAAATTGGTCAGTCAGTATTGTAGCAACCACACTGGTTTCTCCATAAGGTATGGTGCGGAGTACTAATCCGCGGACTCGATGCGTCATTCAAACAATTCGTTTTTTCTTTCCAATTTCTAATTCAATATCAGCGTAAATCAGTTAAATGAAAACCCCTCTAAATCTTTAAAGTGACCATTCATCATGATCCGCTGTTGCATCTTCTTCATTTCTTCTGCTACAGGCAACACCCTTGTTAAATGTCTTTTTAAAAATTCTTGCCGATGCAATTCATTTTCATATCCCAATAATTCGTATTCCTCTTCCAGTGATAAACCCACATGATGCGCTACATCATAACTTCTCAATTGATCATCAGGCACATCAAGTTTTTTATTCACCTGCATGATTTCATGCAGTTTGCGCATATCACCCATGATTTTCTGCATCATAGATCGACTCCCATTTTCAAAATTGGGTAAATAATGCACGATAGCACCTGAATATAGTTTTTCAGGAATTTCCATCATCCATTCCAATACCCTAAATACCTGTAACCCGCGCGTCCGTATATCCATGCGCCCATCCTCATATAATTGTACGATTTCCAAAATTTCTATCAAGGTTCCGGTTTCACGGGGAGAACCATCCAATACAGGCGGAATGCCAAATGGCTTGTTTTCTTTGATACAAGTTTGTATCAATTGTTTATATCTGGGCTCAAAAATGTGCAGATTCAGTATTTCCCCTGGAAAAACAATCAACGGTAATGGAAATATTGGAATGAAGTTGGTCATCGAACAGCGTATTTTTGCCCAAAATAGTTGATTGGTTTGATTTTACAGATGACTTGATGTACAATTTCATTAAACGTTCAGCAGCATCTGTAAACAGACAGTTTTAAAAAAATAAAAATGAAGGTTACCGGTATCACCATCATCCGCAATGCAGTTACCAACGACTATCCAATCGTGGAAGCGATTCGATCTATACTCCCGTTGGTGGATGAATGTATTGTGGCCGTTGGTGACAGTGACGATGACACGCTGGGATTAATTCGTTCCATTAACTCACCCAAAATCAGAATCGAACAAACGGTGTGGGATATGCGCATTCGAAAAGGCGGTGAAATTCTGGCTGTAGAAACCAATAAAGTGCTTGACATGGTTTCAGCGGATACTGATTGGGTGGTGTATATCCAAGGGGATGAAGTGATTCATGAAAAATATCATTCCCTGATAAACAAAGCGATGCAACACTATCTTCCGAAAACAAAGATTGAAGGATTGTTGTTTCATTATCTTCATTTTTATGGCACCTATGATTATGTAGGCGACAGCAGAAAATGGTATAAATATGAAACCCGCATCATCCGCCATCATCGCGGCATCCGGTCATACCGCGATGCACAAGGATTCAGGAAACAACAACATCAAAAAATTGATGTGGCCTTGATAGACGCCTATGTTTATCATTACGGCTGGGTGAAGAATCCCAAGTTGATGAAGCAAAAGCAAAAGAATGTAGTTGCTTTTTGGAATGACAACGATGAAGCGGTTCAGCATTTTCAGCGTACCGAAGATTTTTTTGATTACAACGATTTTGATTCCATCCGCCGATTTGAAGGAACCCACCCTGCTGTGATGAAAGAAAGAATTCAATTCAAAAACTGGGAGCTAGAACTGGATATTCGAAAAAAGAATATGCCCATGAAATACCGGTTGTTGTATTGGATTGAAAAATGGACCGGCAAGCGCTTGTTCACTTTTACCAATCATATTATCAAAAAGAAGTTTCGCGGATGACGGAAAGAATAACATATTCATTGAATAGTTGTAAAGTATCTGTGGTCATGTGCACTTACAACGGCGAACGATTTTTGGAGGAACAACTTCGTTCTATCCAAATGCAGTCGTGGACTGAATTGGAAATTCTGATTTCAGATGATGCTTCGTCAGACCAAACCTGGGAAATACTGCAACACGCAGCCCGGAAAGATCAACGCATCCAGCTTTTCAGGAACGAAACAAATCTGGGGTACACTCAAAATTTCAGCAATAACTGTGCACGTGCTACCGCTCCATTTTTGGTGATTGCAGATCAGGATGATGTATGGCATCTTGAAAAAATTGCTCGATTGATGCATGCATTACCCGAATCCTCTCCACTCATCTATTGCGACTCTTATCGATTTTCGGGTACTCCTCCCCGTGAGGCTAAGCCAAATCCGAAATACAAAAGATTCGAAGGAGAAGATATCCTCAAGCTCGCTTTGTTCAATACTGTTAGCGGACATGCTTTATTGGCAAGAACAGATTTCATTCAATCGCTGCTTCCTTTTCCGGATGGTTTGATGTATGACTGGTATGCGGCGGCAGTGGCAACAACCAAAGGCGGTGTGACCTATCT
>JBILCT010000074.1:0-5899 GCA_044353025.1 Ferruginibacter sp.
ACCGTAGTGTTTGGAAAGTTGATGAAATTCAATCATGATTAATGTTTCAAATGAAGTTGGAAATAGTCGGTTAGTTTTTGATAAAGATGGGCACGATCTTTACCCAGCACATTGTGTTCATGTCCGGGATAGATCATATAATCTACTTGAACGCCTTTGTCAACGGCGGCTTTCACCAGATTAACGGAATGTTGCATGACCACTACATTGTCTTGCATACCATGAATCAACAAGAGATTTCCTGTAAGCTTATCTATTCTTTTACTGAGATCGGTTCCGTCATAACCTTCGGGATTCTCCTGTGGCCGATCCATATATCTTTCTGTGTACATGATTTCATAAAGTTTCCAGTCTGTTACCGGGCCACCGGCCACAGCAGTTTTAAAAACGCCTGGATACGTAAGCATGAAATTGATGGTCATGAATCCGCCATAACTCCAGCCAAATAAACCCATGTTGGACGCATCGGTGTAAGGTAATGATTTCAGATAATCGACTCCTGCCATGAGATCTTCCATTTGTTTTTCTCCGGCTCTTCTGAAAATGGCTTGTTCAAAGGCTTTACCCCGATTGGAACTACCTCTGGTATCAATGGTAAATACCAAGTAACCACGCTGTGCCATATATTGGAACCAATAGTCTCCGGCACCGCCATTCCAACTATTGGTGATGAGTTGGGCGTGTGGACCACCATACCAGTATACCACTACAGGGTATTTTTTATTTTGATCAAATCCAACCGGTTGATATATGCGGGCATATAGCGAGTCTCCTTTACCGTTAGCTATTTTGAATATAGACAAATTGCCCATTTGATATTCTTTGAGCGGATTGCCGGCATCAAGCAATGATTTCGATTTACCTGATTTGAGATCGAGGCATTGTATTTTTCGGGGTGTGGAAATATCACTGCATACATCAAGTACTTGCTTTCCATCGCTGCTAATCATGGTTTGATGTACCTGATCTCCTGATGTAATGGAAATGGATTTAGAAGATTTCAAATCAACACGATATAAATTTTTTGAGGCAGGTGAAACTTGTGTTGAAACATAAAACAATTGTTTAGCTGAAGGATCGAATCCTTTCACATCTACAACATCCCAATTCCCGTTGGTGAGTGGTTTGATCATTTTTCCATTGGTGTCGTAGAGATAAAGATGATTCCAACCACTGCGGCGACTTTGCCAGATGAATTGCTGTGGATTGTTTTTGACAAACAACATGGGCACCAATGGCTCAACATATTGCGGATCAGATTCATCAAACAATGTTTTTACCAATGAACCATTGACCGCATCGTATTGGTTAAGCCAATAATGATTTTGCGCACGATTCAAGACAGCGATATAGATGTAGCGATCATCCGGACTCCAAGCTACATTGGTGAGAAATTGTTCCGGATCGCCGGCGGTTTGAATTTGAATATTTTTTTGCGTATTTGCGTCGTAGATCCAAAGCGTTACATGATGACTGGAATCACCGGCCATCGGATATTTCAGTGGCTCGTTACGCGCAGGACGACTGTTCCAGTCGACAATTGGATAATCGGGAACCATGCGCTGATCCATTCGGTAATATGCCAGTTTTTTACCATCGTTACTCCAGAATGTCCCTTTCGTGATACCAAACTCACTTTGATGAACGGTCGTTCCATATACCAATCCGGCATGTCCGTCAGTTGTTATTGCGCGATCTGTTTTTCCATCAAACAGATATAAATTATTGTTCTCTACATAAGAGATCAATCCGGATTCACTGCGTTCTACATATTCTTTCGATGCATGTTTTTTATCCAGTAATATCATTGTGGACTGATCGGCAAAATTTCCTTTAATTTTTTGCCCGCTGACTGTTGTAATAAAATGCGTGTTGAAAAACTGAATCGCGGGCATGTTGGTCATCGTATCTATGCCTGCTTTTTTGAGATAAGCATTCAGATCTATTAAACTAAACCAGGATTGATCTTCCGTTTTTGATTGCATGTTTCCTTTAACCCATAATTCTTTTCCATCCAGTTTTTTCAAATAAGTATATTCATTTGTTCCCTGAATGAATTGGATTTGCTTAAGATTAGCCGGAGCCAGCGTGGTGCGGGCTTTGAGCATGGCTTCTTCCATGGTCAGCTGTTTGAGTTGTGCAAAACCCAAATGAACAGACATGACAAAAAGTACAGAAACGAAAATTCTTTTCATATTGAATGATAATTTTTTATTGACAACATAGCTTGTCGATGTTCAAAATTTCGACGAGCATTAGAATAGCTAAAGCAATTCGTTTATTAAATATTGAGCAGTAAAATTAAGGAAAAGGGTTGTGTGAATGTTGAGGTTCACACTGAAGAACCGACTTTAACGAATAACTTGAACCAAATTCACAACAATCCAAGTTTCGGGTTGCATGTGCTCATCTTAAAACGATTTTAAATCAATCGCTACTCTTTGATACACCTAACGGAATACCCTACTCGCTTGTCATCAAAATTGTTTGCGATGGAGGCGGAACCGCTGAATAAATAACGGAAAAGGGCAGTTGAAGGTTGAAAGCTGGTTGAGGTCCAGAATGAACCATAGTTTCTTACATAATTGAAAACCCCTGCGCTGTTGCGATCTCCACCGGGCAAAGCTGTAAATCCTGTGACATTCGTACCGCCGGTATTTGGACTGGCCCAGTTGATGATGCCGGCGTCTTTGAGTGCACCGCCTGCGGTTGAGCTTGGAAAGCAATTGGTACAAGTTGTGTCCGCCGTTGGAGAGAGAAATTTAGTGAGTTTACTCCAATCAGCATTGGATGCAACCCTGTAGCCTACCGGTGCCAAACCACGTGGATCGTTCACTGCATACCAATTATATAGACGTCCATATTTTTCTGCATAGGTAGCACTGTCGTTATTGTACCAGCACCAGGCTCCCGTTGTCAAACTTCCCCAAGCGACGGCATTGGTCACTTGCGGAATCGGATCGCCATTGCGGTATCGATCTACACTCAGATTTTTAACCATCCAAACCTGATTTCCAATGGTAACCGTTTCGATTGGTGCTGGAGGCGTAACAATAATGGGTGCTTTAGCCTCTCCGGGTGTCATTCCAACCCAACGAATTCCATTATAAACCTGCAACTGTCCGCTACTGTCACAGTCACTACACCAAATCATGAGTCCGGAGGCGGGACGTTGAATGGCATTGCGCTCTGCAAAACTCATACGAGGAGGTAAAAATCCACGCTCGGAAGAGGCCACTTCCAACTGAGCAGATGCATGTGGGGTTGATGTTCCAATGCCTACACGTTGTGCAGCTAGTTCCTTATGAAAAAGAATAATCAGTAACAAGCATGTTATTCGCTTCATGATCAATTGTTTGAAAGTCAAAAATATAATATTTTCCGAAGTCCGTTCATGCTGAAATAGAATGCTTTAAATGAGGTAATTTTGCCCGGATGAACACACCCAAACGTTATCTGATCACTTCCGCCCTTCCCTATGCCAATGGTCCCAAACATCTTGGTCATTTGGCCGGCGCTTACCTTCCTGCGGATATTTATGTCCGTTATTTGCGAGCACAAAAAAGAGATGTGGTGTTTGTATGCGGCAGCGATGAACACGGAGCCGCCATCACCATACAGGCGATCAAGGAAAATACCACCCCCAAAGCCATTGTAGATAAATATCATGCGCTGCTTGAAGAAAACATGCGAGAACTGAATATCTCGTTCGATATTTATCACCGAACCAGTGCTCCAATTCATCATGAGACCGCGCAGGAATTTTTTACCAAATTATTGGAGCAAGGCAATCTGGAGGTGCATGAATCAGAGCAATACTTTGATGAGCAGGCTCAAACTTTTTTAGCCGATCGATATATTAGCGGAACTTGTCCGCATTGCCAATATGAAAAGGCTTATGGCGACCAATGTGAAAAATGTGGAACCTCTCTGAGTCCGGAACAACTAATAAACCCGAAGAGCACACTGAGCGGCTCGGCTCCTTCACTTAAAAAAACCAGTCACTGGTATTTACCTCTTAATCAACATGAAGATTTTCTACGCACTTGGATTTTAGAACAACATCAGTCTGACTGGAAATCCAACGTATTGGGACAGTGCAAAAGCTGGCTGGATGCGGGCTTGCAACCCAGAGCGGTCACCCGCGATTTGGACTGGGGCGTACGTGTTCCGGTGGAAGGTGCTGAAAACAAAGTGTTGTATGTTTGGTTTGATGCGCCCATCGGTTACATCAGCGCCACCAAACAATGGGGCATGGATCATCAAAAAGATTGGGAGCCTTATTGGAAAAGTGAAGACACCAAATTGGTTCATTTCATAGGCAAAGACAATATCGTTTTCCATTGCATCATTTTTCCTACGATGCTCAAATTACATGGATATATTTTACCCGAGAATGTTCCCAGCAATGAGTTCATGAACCTTGAAGGTGATAAGATGAGCACAAGCAGAGGTTGGTCTATAGAAATGGATGAATATATTCACGATTTTGTACGAAAAGAAAATGGCGGCTCCATGATGGTGGATGCCTTGCGCTATTACCTGAACTCTATTGCGCCGGAAACCAAAGACAGTGAATTTACTTGGAAAGGTTTTCAGGATGCATTGAACAGCGAGCTGGTGGCGGTTTTCGGAAACTTCATCAATAGAACCTTTGTATTGATGCATAAGCTCTGCGGAGGAAAAGTTCCACCATTACACGCTTCATTGAATTCAGCGGCTGATCAAAAATTCTGGGAAGATATTCGCAACGCAAAACAGAACATAGAAACGTCTATAGAGAACTACAAATTCAGGGATGCCTTGTTTGATGTGATTGACCTGGCACGTAAAGGAAACAAGTACATGCAGGATCATGAACCCTGGATGGTGGCGAAACAAGTTGGGGAGGATGGCAAACCCACGCCGGAGGCCCAACAAATTATTGATCACAGCATGCACCAATGCCTGCAACTCTGTGCCAACCTGGCGATATTGATAAATCCATTTCTTCCATCTACTGCGAAAAAAATGTGTCAGATGATGAAAGTAGTAGATGCCATGCTGGATTGGGAACACGCCGGAAAATCTGATTTACTCAAAACAGGTTATAGTTTGCGTGCGCCTGAATTATTATTCCGCAAAATGGAAGATGAGGAGGTGCAAGTACAAATTGAAAAACTCAAACAAAAATCAGCACGTATCATGGAATCAAATCCTCCAACTGCACAAACTGAATCTGTCGTTCCTGAATCCAAGCCATTGATTCAGTTCGATGACTTTGCCAAAATAGCATTAAAAACCGGAACCATCGTTGCTGCGGAAAAAGTGGAGAAAGCTGATAAGTTGCTCAAGTTGCAAGTTGACTTAGGTAATGAAATACGTACAATTGTCAGTGGCATCGCTTTACACTATACGCCTGAATCTGTAATGGGTCAACGTGTTGTTGTTGTAACCAATCTGGCTCCACGTAAAATGCGTGGCATTGAAAGCAATGGCATGATTCTCATGGCAGAAGATGCAGAGGGTAAATTGAAATTTGTTTCTGCAGAATCAAATAACGGAAGTGGCGTCAGCTAAAACCAAATCATCCATCATTTGTCCGCCTTTCCTGAAAAAAGGAGATGTGATCGGCATCACCTGTCCTGCAGGTTATATCGAAAAAAACAAAGTGTCTACCAGCATTCAAACGCTACATGAATGGGGATTTGAGGTCATGCTAGGCAATACCGTTGGCAGTAATTCAACTACCTATTTTTCAGATACGGATGAAAACAGATTGGCTGAAATGCAGGCTATGCTTGACGCTCCTGAAATTAAAGCCATCCTGTGTGGACGAGGCGGTTATGGCAGCAGCAGGCTATTGGACCATTTGGATTTTTCGAAATTTAAAAAGCATCCTAAATGGATTATTGGGTTC
>JBILCT010000077.1:0-5866 GCA_044353025.1 Ferruginibacter sp.
GAATTCAGAAAATAACAAAGTCATGCAAACATTTTATTTGACAATTGGCTACTCCAGATAGGTTGAAATTGTTTCATTTTCAGTCAAATCACAAGAATGATGACAATCATAATCATTATTTATTCCTGTGTTTAACAATTCCATAACTTCATTGGAATATTCACCTTAAACAAAGAACATGAACAGACTTTTAACCCTTCTAGTTTGTTGGATGTTAAGTGCATCCATGGCTAATGCCCAATCCAGGGTTGTCACCGGACAAATCCGTGACATACCGGGTGATCCCGTAAAATTTGCAACTGTCACCGAAACCGGCACTAAAAATGCAGTGCAGTCAGATGCAAACGGAAACTTTTCTATCAAAGTTTCAGGACCATCATCTAAACTAACCATAACCGCAATGGGTTACGATGCAGTTGAAATGATGCCAACCGGGAGTTTGACCATTGTTAACATGAAGCAGAATACGCAGGATTTAGCTGCAGTGGTTGTGACTTCATTGGGACAGGTTCGTCAAAAATCAACGCTAGGCTATTCCACAGCAACCGTAAAGACGAAAGAACTTACGCAAGCAAATCCCGTAAATCTTCAAAATGGGTTGGTTGGTAAAGTTTCAGGTTTGAATGTTGCAACAACTAACAGTGGTGTTTTGGGAACTACCCGCATTACTTTGCGTGGTATCCGTTCATTAACTGGAAATAACCAACCAATGTTGGTTATCGACGGTGTGCCCACTCCATTGGGTTTCTTGAATTCTTTGAATCCGAATGATATTTCAGATGTAAGCGTGTTGAAGTCATCTTCAGCAACAGTTATATATGGTCCTGATGGTGTGAATGGTGCAATCATCGTTACTACAAAACGTGGTAGCAAGCAAAAGCCTATGATCACTGTTTCCCACACTACTCAACTGGAACAAATTGCCTACATGCCTGATTTTCAGGATCGTTGGGGTTCAGGCTATAATCAAGATCCAAACACAGGATTAGGAACATTTACTGCTTGGGAACAACAAAGCTGGGGTGATGAGTTTGATGGTACAATCCGTCAAATGGGTCAAACCGGTCCCAATGGCGAAAAATTACTGCTCCCTTACAGCAATGTAGCGAATGGACGTCGTAATTTCTTCCAAACAGGAACTACCAATCAAACCGACGTATCATATTCAACGGGAGATTTTTACATCAGTGCTCAGAATGTTGCCATCCGAGGCACATTGCCCGGAGATCGAAACGATCGTAAAACGATAGCGATGAATGCTCAAAAAGAATACAACCGCTTCAAAGCAAGTTTTAACGTGCGTTTGACCAATTCTAAATACGATGTTACGACTGCCAATGCGCAAACATATTACAATGTAACGGGTGCTCCGGGTCAATATGATTTATCTCGTTTCAAAAACTGGCGCACCGATTGGTTCTCCAGTCCCGATGGATATTTCACACCATACTTAACAAATTTCTTCCGTACACCATATATGGCAAAAGACATTAACCGTCAACTTGGTAAAACCAATGACCTTTTGGGTAATGTTGAATTTACCTATAAAGCCAATGGCTGGTTGAATTTTGTTTATCGTGCTGGAGGCTCTATGACCTATGGAGATGCTAAAACAACCACAGAAGCGTATGCTCCAGGGGCTTATCACCTGACTTTGACTGATGCATCTGCCAGTACAATCAGTGCTGCAGCTGCTTATGCAAGTACAAGTAGCAGTCGTTTCAGCTCTGAATTATTTGCGAACTTCAATACCAAGTATAAAAATGTAGGAATTACCGGTACACTGGGTCAGTCATTCCGTCAGTCAAACACCAACGACTGGGGAATCAGTAGTAGCAACCTTGGTCAATCTACTTTCTTGAGTATACAAAACAGAATTGGCGAGCCGAACGTGAGCGTAGGTTCAACCGTTTCTCGTTTGTCTCGTTTATTTGGTAATGTAAACTTCAACTATGAAGGCTGGGCCAATTTAGAAGTGAATGGATCATATGATCGTGATAGCCGAAATGTTCCACGTGATGGATCCTCATTCTCTAACAGCGATATTTCTTATTTCTACCCGGGTGTGAATGCTTCTGTGTTGTTACACAAAGCCATTCCAGCACTTTCAGGCAACAAATACATTAACTATCTCAAACTCCGTGGTGCGTACTCAAAAACTGGTAACGTTCCGTTGGTTGCTCAGTTGGAACCAACGTTCGGAATCGGAACTTTTTTCCCATTCGGATCAACTTTGGGATACAATATTCCAACTTCAATTTACTCAAGGAGATTTAATCCTGAGTTTGTGTACAATAAAGAAATTGGTATCGAGATTGGCTTAATGAAGAATAAAATCAATTTCGAAGCAACTTACTATAACCAAGACAATACGAACCAGGTGCTTGATTTGCAGTTGGCAAACAGTACCGGTTACACGCAAAGCAAGCTGAATGCAGCTGAATTTACGAATAGTGGTTTGGAATTGGATTTGAAGTTAACTCCATTGGTTAAAATGGGAGATTGGAATGTAGACTTCAAAGTGAACTACACCTACCAAAACAGTAAGGTTACTCGATTGGTAGACGGATTGAACCAATTAGGTATTGGTAACTACAACTGGGTAATTGTTGGTCAACCGGTTTACAAATTCCGTTTGAACGATTATATCCGCGACAGTGCAACCGGTAAAGTAATTGTTGGTGCGGATGGTATGCCAACGGTTAATCCAAATCTTTCAACTTTTGGCCGTACAACGCCAAACAATATTTTAGGTTTAAATCTGAACGTTACCTACAAACAATTCACGCTTTCTGCGGTTGCAGAATATCGTGGAGGAAATCAAATTGTAGTTGATCAACTGGGTGGATTCTTGGATGACAATGGAATTTCAACACGCAGTGGTCAATATGGACGTCGTGCTTTCGTATGGCCAAATTCAGTTGTATTTGATGGTGCTAAATACGTTGAAAATACCAACAACTACACACATCTGTATAATCGTGAATTCTGGAACAGTGATTTAAATACGACTGCAATCTCCAACTATCTAGTCAGTGGAGCATTCTGGAAATTGCGTGAGGTGTCAATTTCTTACGAAGTCCCAAGTCGTTTGTTTAAAGGAAACACACTGAGAGGTGTTGTGGTAAGTATAACCGGTCGTAACCTACTGACTTGGTTGCCTAAAACCAATCAGTGGACAGATCCTGAATTCTCTTCCAATGGTAATAATGCTTTTACCGGGAATGCTCAGGGACGTAGTACTGCTTACAATCTGCCGCCAACGCGCATCTTTGGTGCTAATGTAGTGTTCCAATTTTAATCAAACCTAAAACACAAAGAAATGAAATCAATGAAAAATATAAAAAGGTTGGGATTAATTGCAGCGATTGGTGCGGTTTCCCTGACTGGTTGTAAAACCGACTTCGATATCAACACATCAGAGGAGAACCTGTCTTCCGCATCTCTGAATTATCGTGATGTGCTTCCATCTGCCATGGCAAATTCCGCGAAAATTGTTGCTGCAGATTGGAAATTCATCCAGAACTGGATGGGATATTGGGCACGTAGTGGTTCATACCAGAACAACTCAGAAGAAGAAACGTATGTTTTCACAAATACATTCCCGACTGATGGAGGGAACAACCCATGGAATGATTTGTATTACAACGCATCTTCTTATCAGTATGTTTTCAACAAAGCGAAAGCATCAGGAGATGGGTTTTATGAAGCGATTTGTCGCATTATGAAGTCGCACAATTTCCAGATTCTGACCGACGTTTATGGAAGCATTCCTTATTCGCAAGCCTTGCAGGGTAATGATCTTCGCAATCCTAAGTACGACAAAGGCGTAGATATTTACAATGATATTTTCCGTCAATTGGATACAGCCATTGCCATTCTTAAAGATGATAGTCGCATTGATCCAGCCAAGAATGCCAAGATTTCTTCGAATGATTTGATGTTTCATGGTGATGCAGATATGTGGATCAAATTTGCTAACACGTTGAAACTTCGCATGCTGGTTCATTGCAAAGGTGGTGGTGTTGAAGCTGATGCTCCTGAGTACACCGTTCAAGGAATTGATGTGGCTGCAGAAATGACCATCATCAATCAGGAAGGTTCGGGATTTTTGGATGCAGGAGAAACTGCATCTATTAATCCAGGGTATTCAGCATCTAAACCAAACCCGTTCTATCGCAACTTTGCTTTGAATGAGAATGGTGTTTTGGCTGGTCAAGCAGATTTTACGAAGGCAAATGCTTTTGCGGTTGGTACAGGAGCAAATAACAATCCTGGTTATTATCAATATGATTTTGATCCACGAGTTGATAAATTATATGTTAAACCAGACAATAATTCGGATGCCGCGGTTTATGAGGCTAAACCATTTCACAAAGGGATTCCTTATGGAGCCATTTCTGGTCAGTTTGCAAGTTCAACAGGTGCTGACTTGTCAGCGATCAACGCGATTAATCCTACATCACCTAACACAGGCTTAACACCTGATGGACCAGCATCAGATGCCTGGATCATCACAAGTGTGGAAAGTTTATTCTTGCAAGCAGAAGCTGCTTCGAGAGGTATCATGTCCGGAGATCCTAAACAGTTGTTAAATGATGCAATTAATGAATCTTTTGTATTTCTTGGCTTGACTGCTGATGATGCGCAGCAATATTTGACCGACAATGGTCCCAGCCAAGACTATCCAACCGGCTTCCCGGATGTAATTTACACAGCAGATCCGCTCGGACCAGGATTGCCGGCTGGCGGATTATATACTATTTTATCTCAAAAATGGTTCGCACTTAACGCAATTGCTCCTTATGAGGTTTGGACAGATTATAGAAGAACAGATATCAAAATTGGGGCTGGTGTTGGTTTTGACCAAAGCTATAAATCTTATGCTACCATCAAAACCATATTGAGTGGAGCACATCTGGATGTGCCGGGTGAATCTGATATTCCCGTTCGACTATTCTATCCTCAATCTGAATACAGTTTCAATGAGGCGAATGTACAATCACAAGGCAACATCAATGTATTTGGTAATGCTTCTAATCCGAACAATAAAATTTTCTGGGATAACTTTATCCGTTAATCAAACCGCTTAAATCAAACAAGATGAAAAGAAAAATAAATCTATCCATTGCTTGTGCAGCCCTTGCCATTGCGTTGACGGGTTGTCTCAAAGACAAGGGTTTCGAAAATGGGGAATATGGTGTTCCTGTCGTTGAAAAGAAAGCCGTTTCCTTACCTCAATCTGTTAATGGATCAGTAGGAGCCGGCATCTTTAGTATTGCTGAGCCCCAAACCATCGCTGCTCCTGTATTTGCATTAGAAGCAATTAATCCGCTTTCTTCAGATGTGAATGTACAATTTGCACTCAAGCCAAGTTTGGTTGCTGCAGATACAAATTTAACCCTGCTGCCTGCAGATAAATATCAAATCAATCTGAGTGGTAAAATCAAGGCAGGCAAATACAATGACACCTTGCAAATTATTATTCCGGATGCATCAGATTTAGATCCAACACAAACTTATGCGTTAGGTTTAGAGTTGGTAAGCGCCGATAATGGTTGTCAAATTGCCGCAAACATGAAAGAGGTATTGATTAAGATTGTGATCAAAAATATCTACGATGCGGATTATACATCGAATGGATATTTTTACCATCCTACTGCAGCACGAACCATTGAAGATTTACATAAGACAGCTGCTACGGTTGGTCCGAACTCAGTATTGGTGGATTTAGGTGATTTGGGTCCGGATTATCAAGCGATATTTACCATAGACCCAGTAACCAACGAGCTTTCCATCACGCCCGGTAATTCAGGAACACCACCGCTTGTTATGTTTTCAGTCGGATTGCCAGCTGCAACACCTG
>JBILCT010000078.1:0-5845 GCA_044353025.1 Ferruginibacter sp.
CCGGCTTCTTTATCTAACGTTTCAGCATAAGCTTCAATTAGATGATCGACGCGATATCTTTTGTTGCTGTCTTTATTGTCGATCATGGGATCGCTGAAATTATCAACGTGACCACTTGCTTTCCATACGGTGGGGTGCATAAAAATGGCGGCATCAATTCCGACGATGTTGTCGTGCATTTGGGTCATGCTCTTCCACCATTCGTCGCGGATGTTTTTCTTGAGTTGAGCACCCATTTGTCCGTAATCATATACGGCGCTAAGTCCGTCGTATAGTTCTGAAGATTGAAATATGTATCCATACTCCTTACAATGGGAGATGATTTCTTGGAAGTTGTTGGTGATATTCGACATGTGCGCAAAGATAAAAGAAAGAATGAAAGAAGAAATTTACGATTTGGGATTTGTGATTAATAATTCGTGATTTATTTCGTTTGTAGTTTATTGTTTATAGTTCGTTTTTCCTGCCGATGTTGGTATTTTTTGAGGGTTGCTACCTGCCTGCTGGCAGGGGTTTGGTAGGTTTAGTGGGTTTGGTGTTTGAATGTTCTTTTCCTGCCGATGTTGGTGTAATCACCAATCATCAAAGGCAGGCGGGGATTGGTGTTTTGACGTTTGTGGTTTGGTGTTTGGAAGGTTTGAAGTTTTCCTGCCGATGTTGGTGTAATCACCAATCATCAAAGGCAGGCGGGGATTGGTGTTTTGTGTTCCGCTGCGCGGATTTGGAATTTGAGATTTAGAATTAGTTATAATGAAAACTATCAATCACCAATCACTTATTACCAATCACAAATTATTATTCAAAACGCGCGGAGCGATCGGGTTTGCCTTGATTTTTCTTTGCTTCGTTTCTTTGTATCAAGACAAAGAAATGAAGAAGACTCTATTCAATTCGTCCAACGCCCACCGTTGATACTATTTATTTACTTTCTAAATAAATAGTATCTGGACAAATATCAATTCCATTGTCCCAAACTATTGTTCCACATGATGCTTTTACTGAGTTGAAAAGGGTAAGGTTTTTGAGTTCTGAGAAAATACCAAAATCCAAGTAAGGCTTGAGGTCAAATACTTTTTTCTCGCCATTGGTGAATACGAGTTCGAGTAAATACTCTTGCAGTGGTGTTACATTTTTTACTCTTGGATTCATGATTATTTTAATGGGTCTATGGTGAAAACTCTTTGTCCGCTCGAAGCTAATTCCCAATCAGCCATTAATTCATCTTTATGTAATTCTATCCAAGCCAGTATTAGTTTTATTTTACCGCTAGGTAAATTACCATCCAACAAATCTCCATCTGGAATTTTAAAGATTGCCTCAAATTGTTGATACTTTACATGAATATGTGGATGGCTGTGTTGTTTGTTATCCAAATAATACATGTAAATAATCAAACCATAAAATGAACTGATAACTGGCATATAACAAAATTAGAGAATCAAACTACAATAATCAATGCTTATATTATGTTTTTAAAAGAAAAAATGGCCGCTTATCTGCAACCATTTTCGATTATATTTTCAAGATAAATTAATGCGTTGCCAAATAACTCACCTCCGATGCAGACAATGCGCGGTTGTAGATGCGAATATCGTCGAGTTTACCTTTTAGATATTCGGTATTTATATCAGTGCTTCCCAAAAAAATTGGGTTGCCATTTATAAAAAGTCTATTACAATTATCGTTAGATCCAATGTTCACTTCATCAATAAATAATGTAAATGTTGAACCAGATTTCAAAGCGACGTAATGATGCCAGTTTCCAATTGAAATATTTGAAAAAAGAGAATTACAAGAAAATTGGTGCTCATTAGTATCTGCATTTAAATAAGTTCCATTATTTAAAATTGCGTTTGACAAAAGATAATGCTGAGGAAATCCATTTTGATACCCCAACGCTAAATTTACCCATAATGAAATTGTATAATCACCTCCGTTAGAAAAAGTAATATTATTCGTAATGATATTGTCATTCACCCCATCAAAACTGTATGCTTTATTTACATTTCCGTTCCTGTCCGTGGTCAAAGTCGCCCCATTCACCGTCCCATTATTCCCATTGCCACTCTCATCGTTGGCATTTCCGTTGAAGGGATAAAAAGCCACAAGTCCGTTGGTCAGCCATGAAGGAATTGAATCTTGCGTAGATACGGTCACCTCGTTCGAATACTGCAAAGAATTGCCTGCGCTATTGTATGCATAGACTCTGTAAGTATATGATGTATTGGGAGTCAATCCCAAATCGTTGTAAGTGGTGAGATCAGCACCCATACTGCCTACCACCGCATAATTGCCATTGCCAGTTTTTCTTTCGATTTTATATCCGTCTTCGTTGGTCGAATTGTCCGTCCAAGATAGATTGATTTGTGTAGTAGAAACAACCGTTCCGGTTAAATTGCCCGGTGCGAGTGGAATTACGGTTACTGTTCCGTTATTGTTGTTTGTGGAGCAGCTTATAAAAACTAAGACTCCGCTAATAAAAGAAAGGATTTTTTTCATTAGATAGTTTTTTCAAAGATATATTGAAATTTATAATACACATACATGTACGTGTGAAATAATTTTCACTCTGATGATTCTTTGTAGAAATGATTCAAAATGGATGAACCCTTGCTCACTTCTATAGAACAATATGTAGTGGATATCGTCAGGGCCAAGCGTATGGAGAAAGGGTGGTCGCAAAAAGAGTTGGCTTATCAACTGGATGTTTCAATCGGATTTATCGGTGACATAGAAAATCCAAAATACAGGGCAAAATTTAACCTCAATCATATCAATGAGTTAGCTAAGATATTCGAGTGTTCTCCAAAAGACTTCCTTCCTGAAGATTCACTTTAAACTGGTAAAAATTACGATCAATTATTAAAGAATTTTGGAACTTGTGATTATGAGGTGTGGTGTTTGAATGTTTGTTGTTTGTAGTTCCGCTGCGCTGGTTAGTGATTTAGGATTATTGATTTTTAATTGAAGATTTGGGATTTAAGATTATTTATGTTCAACTGAATAAAACACATTTATTGAATGGAAGTGCGCTTGAGCCAGGCAAAACGCGCGGAGCGATCGGGTTTGCCTTGATTTTTCTTTGCTTCGTTTCTTTGTATCAAGACAAAGAAATGAAGAAGAAAGACAAATGAAATGGAATGAAAAAAAATCCCATCAAAGGCAGGCAGAGATTGGTGTTTTGTGTTCCGCTGCGCGGATTTGGAATTTGAGATTTAGGATTTAGAATTAGTTATAATGAAAACTATCAATCACCAATCACTTATTACCAATCACAAATTATTATTCAAAACGCGCGGAGCAATCGGGTTTGCCTTGATTTTTCTTTGGGTTTTCAGGCGCGGTCGGAGACCGTCGCCGACAGACAAAGAAATGAAGAAGACTCTATTCAATTCATCTATTGTTAACAATTGAAACGGTGGGTAAATTTGAATAATAAAATATCCCACTTTAGCAATGCCTCAATCCATCCAATTATTAAAAAAGCCACCGAATCTCTTCGATGGCTTAATTTTTTCAGATTTATTTTTCGTAACAAACCAAATCAAAATTGGCAAGTATTTTAAATTGTTTATCAGAAGTCAACAATGGAATCTTCAACCATGATGCAGTAGCTGCAATAATGCAATCAGGGAGTTTCATTTGGTGCTTTTTTTTCAGATCAATGGTTCTCTTTTATTTCGTCGTTTATATTGATAACCACCAGTTCTTTTAAAAAGTTTGAAATAACTTTTTGTTCTTTTGCTGTTATATGTTTGTAAGATAACAATTCCATCTCGGTGATGATGGAGATGTATAGTTCTTTTTCAAATAAAAAATCGGAAAGCGTCTTATCGCCGCCAAGCATGTACAGAATAGCGTTCGTATCAAGGAGAAATTTATTTCCACTCATCACGCATCATTTTTTGAATTTCCATAGGATCTTCTTTCAGTTTTATCTGACCGCAATACTTTTTTGTATTGACTCCGGCTACTTTAGATAGCTTTTTGTTGATATTTTCAATTTCACGCTTGCTAGCGCCTTTTTTTAATATATATACCATGTGGCATTTTTTTTAAAGTTAAACAACTCTCACAAATAATCGAAGCGTCTGAATTTTATTTATCAAAAGTTTATTTTCATAAAAAAAGCCACCGAAATTTCGATGGCCTTCTCTTGCAATTGATCGTAATCAAAAACTTTTAGCTGCAACCCAAACTGTTTCCACAGTTGAGGCACTTGTAACAAGTACCGCTTCTTACGGTGATGTGTCCGCAAGTGTTGCAGGCAGGAGCATCTCCTTGCATAGATTTGTTCGCTGCGCTTACAGCGTCCATACCTGTGCCAGATGCTTTATATGCTTTAGGGGTATCAGAACTCGAAACCACACGTACATGGCTTAATTCAGGTGTTCTTTCTCCAATCGTTGGAGTCGTTTCATCCCATGACTCATTGCCCAAATTGCCTAGTTCTGGCTTATCTAGCACATGAACCAAATCGGTTCTGCCTAGATATTCATAAGCAAGTGATCTGAACATGAAGTCGATGATAGATGTGGTCGTTTTGATGTTTGGATGCTCTACCATACCTGATGGTTCGAAACGGGTGAATACAAACTTCTCTACATACTCTTCTAATGGCACACCATATTGCAAACCAATAGAAATAGCAATGGCGAAACAGTTTAACATGCTGCGCATGGTTGCTCCTTCTTTGGCCATATCAATAAAGATTTCCCCTAGGGTACCATCGTTATATTCTCCAGTGCGTAAGAACAATGCTTGTCCGTTTATTTTTGCTTTTTGTGTAAATCCACGACGCTTAGCAGGAAGGGCACGACGCTCAACAATCATCGCTAGCTGACGCTTCAATGAAGTATCGGCACTGCTCTGAACACGCTTGTTCATCTCTTCCAACAACTCTTCGATGGTCAGTTTGCTCATGTCTACCAAAGAGCTATCCATGGTCGACATTTCTTCTTTCTCTTCTGTTGCCGTTCCGTCTTTCTTTTTCTTATCCGATTTGTTGCTCAAAGGCTGACTCAATTTAGATCCATCACGGTAAAGCGCACACGCTTTCAATCCGAGCTCCCAACTCAAACGATATGAATCGGCAATCTCTTCCATATTCGCCTCGTTTGGCAGGTTGATGGTCTTGCTGATTGCACCACTCAAGAAAGGTTGTGCTGCAGCCATCATGCGGATGTGTCCATGAGCATGGATATAACGCTCACCGATGTTTCCACATTTATTCGCACAATCAAAAACAGCCAAATGCTCTTCTTTCAAATATGGAGCACCTTCTACGGTCATGGTTCCACATACATAGATGTTAGCTGCATCGATTTGTTCGTCGGTGTATCCAAGCGCTTCCAACATACTCCATTCGAAATCGTTGTATTGAGCTGGTGTAAATCCGAGTCTTTGCAAGCAAGCTTCTCCAAGTGTATAAACGTTAAATACAAATCCAATTTCGAAAGCACTTGCCATCGATGCATTCAGCTTCTCAATTTCTGCAGGATGGAATCCTTTAGCGAGTAAACTTTCTTCGTTTATGAATGGCGCGTTTTTAATGCTTGCATGTCCTTTTGCATAGTTAACTATCTCCTCAATTTCTTTCTCATTGTATTTCAAATTGCGCAACGCTTGCGGAACGCTTTGATTGATGATTTTGAAATATCCACCACCACTTAATTTTTTAAACTTAACCAAAGCAAAGTCTGGTTCAACTCCAGTTGTATCACAATCCATAACAAGTCCGATGGTACCCGTTGGTGCGATAACAGTGGTTTGCGCATTGCGATATCCGTGTTTTTCTCCAAGTTGAACTGCATCATCCCATGCTTTTGTTGCCGCTTTCATCAAA
>JBILCT010000003.1:0-18027 GCA_044353025.1 Ferruginibacter sp.
TTCATGATAATCATCGTATTGTAATATCAAATGTGGTTTTCTGTTTCGGTCAAGCTTGATGATTGCATAATAAACCCCTCTGGGTGCATTGGTGATGATTGAATCTCCTAAAACAGACCAAGAACCTTGCTCATATTTTTTTACTGTTGCTTGAAAGTTTGATGCGTTTGTAAACGCGACATATACAATTTGCTGAACCGTATCCACATCAATAGAAGCACGATTGGTGATTTGATCGGCAGCAATAGGCAAGCTGTCCATTTGATTACCATTGATTCGGTATGTTTTTAAATTCAGCGTTCCGTTATTCAATGCTGATCCCAGTATATAAATCTGATCAGCATTTCCGGGTGCCATCGATATCTCATCAAAATTAAAAATTACATCACTGGATAATGTTTGCCATTGCATGGAAGATGATTCATATTTTCTTACGCGCAACTTATTGTTGTTGAATGAATCTATATATGCAAGGATGATGTTTCCTGCAGATGTTGCCATAATTCTTGGCGTTGAAACATTTCCTGTTGAAGGGTTTTGTCCGGTATGTGATGCGTTCGTCCCTAATTTCATCCATTGTTGTCCATTCCATTGACAAACCTGAATTCGATTGAGTGTATCCGTATACGTTATGAAAGGAATGTTGTTTTTACCAAAGACAATACTATTTCTTGATCTCGATTTTGCATCTGATAAATCATTCGCACCCAACACTTCCCAGTCATCTGTATTCATTACAGGACGTGCATATGAAAAAAGTTGGGTTGATGTAGCTGATCCAATTCGAATGGGCAAAGAAGTGTCTTTTGCGAATTGACCAACCCAAACATATTGAACACTGTCTGACTCAATATGAAAGCTATCCACAAAATAATTGTTGTTTTCGAATCCTATGACCGGTGTGTAACCGGAAAGATTATTTCCACGCACAGTAATTTTTGTACCGTAGGTACCGGATGTTGGACTGATCGAGGTGATCGTTTGTTGTGGTAGAAAGGTGTACCGTTGATACACTTGTCTTGTAAACTCACTTTCATTCGCTGCACCAAAATGATACCCATAATGGGTCCAAAATGATTGAGAAGCTAAATCGTACCGATTATTGAATCTTGCATGATTAAAATATCCGTCCGTAAATCCGGGATAATATCCAAAGCCTCCAGGATTATCCGATGTCATATAACCACTTTGCGGAGTTGGAGGTGTTGCACCAACAGGAATCCATGCAATTAAATGATTGTCTGCCTCTAAAAATGCTTGAAAATAAAAATTGGAAGTAGCTGCAAGATCAGCAATAGAAAATTGATACAAGTTTCTTCCGGTTCGTGTAACCGTTTGCGTTAGGTTAAGTGGACGAGAAGCGGTTGGATGGAAAAAATAACCATTGGTTTGGTAGGTACCTGATAGATCTGATGCTTGCTGTTGGTATTTTAATTTTTCGGTTCCAATGGCACCATCTGCTTTTCTAAAAACGATGGTTGGTCGGTTGGATGAATCTACCTGCAAATTAGCAGCAACCGATTTGCCTGGTATTCCGCCTCTGTTTCCGGCATAAACCCACTCCCCATTGCTATTTCTCTTCATCACTGAAATTGCATTCGCATAGCTGGCATCATAATATTGTACCAGCGGAAGATTGTTGCCATCAAAAACTAGACTCGGATAATAAGACCGTCCTTGTGAAAATCGGTCGTTTCCGCTTTTTGACCATTGGCTTCCATTGTATCTATAAAGTGATAGTCTTTCAAATCGATCATCATCTTGCAGTATAACATGTGGAATACCGGATCTATCCAATTTTACCATTGGATAATAAATGCCAAACGCAGCGTTGGTAAAAGACGAATTTCCTAATACAGACCAGCTGTTATTTTCCCATTTTTTCACAACAGCCTGGCCCGTAGCAGTATCTGAATACGCGAGGTAAATTTTTCCGTTATTCGGGTCAACATCCATGGTGATATAATCATAAGCACCCGTTACTGCCAAGCCAAGTGAAGTCCATGTATTATTATTGAAACGATAAACCGTTGCCAGGCAAGAGCCGGTTGGATTGGGACGGTTCGTTGAAAGAACATAGATATTTCCTTGTTGATCCAACGCGATTGGTACAGAATTAAATCCTTTATATGGAGCGAATCCGGAAGATCCTAACGTTGTCCAGTTTCCATTGATTCGTTTTTTTACAGTGATATTACCAGATTGTGTTGAATCTACAAAAGCAACGATGGGTTCATTGTCTGCACCCGAAATAATATTGATTTTAGAAACCTTTCCTGTTGAAACAAAATAGTCGTTGTTGCCAACATTCCAATTACCTTTTTCATAATTAGCCACCACGGCCTGGCTTTGTGAATCAACCAAAGCAATGAAAGGAAATCCGTTGGGCGAAATGGTTTGAGCGGCTGACCGGATTGGCCCTTGTGATACACTGAAACCACCATATCCCCATTGGTGCCACTGATCATTTGAAACCGACTGAGCATTGTATTGAAAGAAAATCGGATTACTATTATTACCTACCATAAGTTGATAGCTTCCAGATGAATCCGCGCTTCCAATCCAGATATGCATTTCTTGATCTGAAACAATTGAAAAACTGTCAAGTAAATAATTGCTGTTTTGGAAATAAGGTACAATACCTGTAAATCCACTACCTAAAATCTTAACCTTTGTTCGATAAGATCCCGATAAGGGAAACGCACTGTCTATACTTTGAGGAGGCAGAAATTGGAGGTTTTCATAAATATGACGTTGATATTGTAACTGACCCGTTGAACCAAATTGATACCCATAGTGCAACCAAAATGTTTTAGAGATAGGATCATATCTGTTGCTGTATGTTGAATGAACAAATCCAAAAGTTGCACCAGGATAAAAAGAAAATCCTCCGGGATTATCTGTTGTCATAAATCCACTCTGAGGTGATGCAGGTGCATCGCCAGCTGCGCTCCAATTCACCAAATTATTATTTGCATCAACATCGAATTGAAACCGATAGTTTCCTACTCCTAAGTCGCCCAAATCCAGTTGATAGCGATTCGTAGAAATTTGAATCAGTTGTTTTTGTTGATTTAAAAAACGGGAAGCAGTAGGATGAAAAAAATAACCGACTGATTGATAAGAGCCTTGGAGATTCGGAGATTGGGCGTTCACTAGTCCAATTAGAAAAAGCAGGCAAATCAACAAAGCATTTTTTTTCATAGACAATAATTATGATGGACCAATGATGAATTGATCAATTTTTTTTAATGAAGAAATTTGGTTGGAAAGTTATAAAACAATGTGCCTCTTTAAAATACCCACTAGTTGGTATTTTAAATCTGATTGAATATTAAAATGCAATGAGTAGTTAAACGCTCCGCTTAAAAACAGGAACGGTGCTGCACGGTTCACCATACATGATTGACTTGGCAATCGGCATGAGTCTGTTCGTTATGGTAAGGTATGACTCCGACGACATGGGCTCATCTCCGCATCCTTTAATTACCATACGTTTATCTTGAAAAATTGAAATATCAAGCTGTTGGATTTGAATGAGATGATATTTCTGTCTTACCATATTTTCATCTTCGGCCATGATCACGGCTTTGGCCACCGGACTTAAAATTGCTGATAATAACATAAAAGCCCATTGAGGAATGATGGCATCCGCTGAACAAGTGATTCCTACTATAGAACCTGTATAGATTGATAAATCGAGATTTTTTAATGACTCCCTAAAATCTTTTTCTTTGAGAATAAGTCCCATGAATAAATAGTCTTTCAGATCAACCATAATTACTTTTTCCTTGGAAGGATAGTATAATTCTAAATCCAGTGTAATGATTCCGCTTTCTGAAATTTTATTTACGATGGGTGCTGACATGATGCAAAATTAACTTGGTATGAACTTTAAAAAGTTCGAGAAAAGAAAAAATCCTCAGCAATGCCGAGGATTTTAATATTTTATTTTGACGCTTTTAAAAGTGCGTGCTTCGACTGTCTTTGATATTTGCTGCCTTTTTAAGCCCCTCATACCAACCACCGGTTTGACTACGTATTGAAGCTAATTTAGACTGTGCTTGTTGAGCCAAAATATCCGGCGTTTGAGCAGGTTTGTTACCAAAACCGGTAATTTGAATGATAAACACGCCGGAAGTTCCATCAATCAATGGGGATGGTTTAGATTGATACGCTTTATTGAACGAAGCTCCAATCACTTTGTTTTCCATACCTACTCCATTGATAATCTGGCTGGTAAAAAGAATCGTTGAATCGGCTCCGGCCGTTTGAACAGATTTGCTGTATGCGGTAGCTGCTGATTGTAATGTTGGGTTGTTGCCAATTTTTTTACGAATAATTTCTGCTTTCTTTTGGTTGCGAATAATTGCTTCACATCCCGGACGAGCAGTTTTTGCATCCTGTAACCCTTCTTCCATCACCTTATCCAATACAGCAACAACAAATTGATCGCCAATGCTGAATGGTTCGCTGATTTGTCCGGCTTTTGCTTCAAAAGTCCAACGAACCAACGCACGTGCATCTTGCAGCATACCTACCATAAAATCATTTTCTTTGATCATGCTAGGTGCGGCTGTAAGTGATAAGCCATTTTTAGCGGCATATTTTTCGAGTTCTTCCTTGGTTTTGAACGATGAGGTTTTGGTGGCTTCTAAACTCGACTTATTGATTGTTACATCGCTGGAACTGATTTCTTTAGCAACATACGCTATCTTATAGGCAGTGTTGAAATTTTTCTGACCGATCAAATCAATGATATGATAACCAAAATCTGTTTTAACTACAGCTTTTGTTCCAGGTGTTTTGGTAAAACAAAACGTATTGAATTCGGGAACCATCGTTCCATAAGAAAACGTTCCCAAATCACCGGCCTTGTCTTTGTTACTGGCATCTGCAGAATATTGTTTTGCCATCGCACCAAAATCAGCGCCCGATTGAATAGCAGCCAATATACTATCTGCTAATTTTTTAGCCGCAGAATCTGATCGGATGGGTTGTTGTGTATTTGGGTCAACAGATGCAATTAATATATGACGTGCGCTTGCGCTATCAGGTTGCTGACGCGCTCCCAACATTTTTGCAAGCACATAGTTGTTACCTTGCACATAAGGTCCAAAAACAGATCCATTGGAAAGCTTTGACAAGGTATCAGCGTAGATTTGATCCATTGATGATTTTGATGAGAAATCGTCGTTGAATTCAATTACAGATGTATTTCTTGCAACAAAAGATTTTGCGTTGGAATCAGTTTCGAAATCTTGACGAATTTCCATTAATGCATTATATACTGTCAGACTATCATCCTTCGAAGGCAGTTGACTGAAAGTAACATAAGATATATTGCGTCCTTTTTCCTGCTTGAATTGCTTTTTGTGTTTATTCACATAATCAACCACCTCTTCATCTGAAATTTTGATCGTACTGTCAGCAATTTCTCCGTAAGAAACACTCACATACTGTATCGTGGAAAATTGCGTGTTATCTTGATTATCTTTCTTTTCCATCCAAGTAGGATAATATGCACTGGCATTCAACAAAGCAGCATATTTTGAAACAGTTTTATTCAGTTTTAATGGATCTATCAGCTGTGCATTCAATCCTTCTTTTTGCTCGCCTTTCATTTTTTTAATATTGGTGAGCGCAGTTTGTGCTTTCTTAACATCTAGTTTTCCGGTCAAAGAATCCTTCAGAGATGGTTCCTGAGTGAGCGGATTCGATGGATCGTTGCTTAATAATATATAAGAGAGTTCTTTCGGTGTAAACTGAATACCCAACTTTTCTGCTTCTCCGAAGAACAATCTCTCAGCAACGAGTTGATTCCACATTTGCTCACGTAATTGATAGATTTGTGTAGCCGATGGTTGTTGACCCGTTCTTTGGGCCTGCATATCTTCGGCCTGTTTTACACGTTTGTTGAATTCTGATAGTTCAATGGCATCACCATTAACAGAGCCCACTTCAGTTGAAACCGAACCGAACAGACTATTGTTGCCTTGTTTGGCATCCATCAAAATAAAACCGATCAAACTAAGCGCAATCACTACAATAATAATAGCTGCGCCTTTCTCACGGATGCTTTGAATAATTTGCATAAGAATTTAGGTTTTTTTGCAAGGAAGGCAAAAATAAGGAAAAAAAGCTATTCACAAAAGGTGGATAACCTCATTCCACATGTGTTTTTATTTGATTCACACAAACTAATCTTTTCAGTTTTTTTATCAACGATAAAAAGTGGATAACCAAAAAAATGGTGGATAACGGTGCTGTTTATTCAACACTATCTTTTGATAAGTCGGGATAAAAACCATATTATTTCTATCCGTTTGCATGCCTCCGTGTAAAACTGGCTATTTTTTCATTTTTTTTCAACAGCGAAGAATGGCAATTTTTAATAAATTTTTCAACGAGCTTAGTTATTCCGATGCGTGGATAAAATTTACGGTAGTGCTTTAGATTTCTTATAAAATCTGAGTTAATGGAATAAAATTTAATGTGTGTAAGCAGTGTATTAACAGTGGATAAACATGTATTTATTATAATCCAAAACTTCAAGATTGATTTTTTCCACTTATCCACCACCCTAATAATAATAGGTCTATTTTAAAAATAAAAGGTATTATTAGTTACTATGGTGATTATCCACATGAATGTCTTCGTTAAAAAATTGATAAGCTCTGGTTCTCACATTCATTCGAATATTTTTGTAAAACAAATTAATATCACCAATGTGAAAATTTTTCTTAAAGAAAAACCATTTACCAAAAACATCGGGTTTACATGACCACAAAATATTTCTTTCTATGTTAGCGTCAACTACCGCAGGAACCAACTTATTAAACTGCTTCATGATGGCACCTAAATTTTCTGATTGTTTAGCATACACTATCTCTTTTTTCCAATTCAATGGGTTTATTACAACTGATTTAAATCGCTCATTTTGTATTTCTTTAGGATAATAACCTTTTTTATAGGTTCTCCAAGAAACAAAACAATTAGTTTTTAGTGAATCAATACATGGCATTAAATGTTTAAAATAATTTTCAGGAACCGGCATGCCTATTAAATAGGCACATATTAATTTTTTCTCGAGCGGAGTATTTTCGATGATTTCTTTGATTAACCTACCTGCATGAAGTGTACCTTGACTATGCGAAGCAATGATAAAAGGTCTTCCATTATTATAATTTTTTAAGTAGTACATAAAAGCAGCTTTAATATCATCATAGGCTAAATCAAAATATTCTTTTGAAATTTCTTCTTTTATATAAAATGCCTGAATATGCGCCTGCTGATATCTTGGAGCATATAATCTTTCAGCTTCATTAAACACAGATGCCTGATATAACATGGCAGTTTGATCGGTTTTCTGATTGATTTTTATATCAGTTATTGAAGCATTCCAAGCTGTGAAATTTTTTTCTGTGTAAGTAGTAGGGTGAACAAAAAATACATCCATACCAGCTATTTTTCTATATTCATTTTTAATATCATTGGGAACACTATCTGATAAATTTAATTTGAAGGGATGTGCAGCCCAATTTTTTAAATCACTATACTTATTTTCTTCAAACTGAGCGCTACTATTCAAATAAAAAACAGTAGAGAGTGCAAATAGTAACTTAATTTTATTCTTTATCATTTTCATAGAATTGATGCAATTAAAAAGAAACTTATCTTTTTTATTTCAGGTTTTTATTTACACAATTTCGTCATTTGGTGGACCGCAAGTTCATCTTAGCATGTTAAACAGAATTTTTGTTCAAAAAAGAAAAGATTTGACAGAAACGGAATTGATGGATTTCTATGCATTCTGTCAATTATTACCGGGCGCTACCAGCACACAATTATTAGGTTTAATTGGTTACAAGAAGGGTGGTTTTTATTTATCCTTATTGGTATTATTTATATGGATTTTTCCTGCTTGTATGCTAATGAGTACTTTCAGTTTTTACATTTCCGATCAAACAAATAATCATTTAATTGAAAGATTATTTTATTTTTTTCCAGCAATGACGATAGGTTTTTTATTATTCACCGCTTGGAATTTAATGAAATTCAAACTTAGAAGCATTAGAAAGACCTCCATTATTCTAGGTTCGGCCCTAATTTCTTCTGTTTTTTTTAAATTACCCTGGATATTTCCGATTTTGATTGTTTTGGGTGGATTGTTGAATGGCTATCTAACAAAAGACTATAAATTTAAAAACCACCATATTTCCACAAAAAAACCCAATTTTTTATTCCTCTGGATATTTATTTCTCTATTTGTTTTACTTGGTACCCTGAGTGAAACAGCGCGAAAAAATCAATGGAAAACTCGTGCAACCTTTAATTTATCAGAAAATTTTTATCGGTTTGGTAGCATCGTTTTTGGAGGTGGAGAAGTTCTACTACCAATGATCTTAGATCAATATGTTGCTCGACCTACGGATACTCGTATTTTAGAAAGAAACCCCAATCTAATCCGTTTAACTAAAAATGAAGTACTCATTGGGTATGGACTCGTAAAAGCGATTCCTGGGCCTGTATTTTCCATTGGAAGCTATATATCAAGCGTTTCACTTCAAAAGGAAAAAAGATCTACCAGAATAATAGGTTCTTTAATTGGATCTTTATCTTTATTCTTGCCCGGAATACTGTTAATGTACTTTTTCTATCCGATCTGGCAATTTGGAAAAAAATATAGTATAATCAACCGTGGAATTGAAGGTGTAACCTTAGTAGCAATAGGATTTATACTCTCCGCAGCAATTTTTTTATTTCAAAATTCTGACATAATTAATAACAAATCAACTTCTTATAAAGATATAATATTTATAATATTTATTCCTCTTTTACTCAGTCATTCCAAAATACCCACTCCTTTCATTGTTATTTCAACATTAATAGCAGGATATTTTTCTATCTAGATTTGTAAAATAGATTTGCTTCTATATAATCTTTTACTACATCTGGCACAAGAAACTGAATTGATTTTCCAGACTGAATACTTTTACGAATAAAAGTGGATGAAATATTTAACAGCGGTGCGTCTAAAGTTTTGAAGATTGCCCCATCTATTTCTTTGATTTCGAAACCCGGACGTTTGTAAACAATAAATTCTACTTTAGATTTTAATATATCCGGGTTTTTCCACTGATCAATATTTTGAAATCCATCACTCCCTAATAATATTGAAAATGAATGATTCGGATATTTTTCTTCCAAATACTGAATGGTATCAATTGTAAACGAAGGTTTCGGTAAATCAAATTCTACCTGACTTGCTTTGAGATGATTACAATGCTCTAACGCTAATCTTACCATCTGTAACCTTTGTCTGTCATTTAATAAAGTAACAGAATCTTTAAAAGGATTTTGCGGAGAAACCACAAACCAAACTTCATCAACTAAACCTGATTCTGCAAGCTGATTACCAATAATCAAGTGACCAATATGTATTGGATTAAATGAACCAAAAAATAAACCTATGCGCATTTTAAAACGGTTAATCTATTTCTTCTATGATGATATGTTCTGCTTCCACCAAGCGTAAACTCAATTGATAACCCGCTACAGAAACACTGATTGGATCTTTAAGCGGGGCTATTTTATCAACCTGTATAATCTCTCCTGGAATACAACCCATCTCCATTAACTTAACATGAATATCGTCCAATGTAAACGAACGAATGATTCCCCTTTTGCCTAAACTTATTTCCGATAGTTTTTTATACATAATTTTCTGTTCAGCAAAATTAATCAACCCATGTTTATTAATTTAGCTTTCAAACATAAAAATGAATACTCAGTTTTTTTTCGAGAAAAAAATCACACTCTCACAACGTACACGACTTAAAGCGTTTATAACCTTCCTTGCAAATAGAGAGAAAAAGAAGGTAGCTTCTATTTCCATCATTTTTTGTTCAAATAACTACCTCCTCGAAATTAATCGAACGCATTTAAAACACGATTATTACACAGACATTATCACCTTTGACCTATCCTCTAAACCATCTGACCCTATTGAAGCAGAACTATACATAAGCGTTGACATGATTAAAGAGAACGCTTCAAAATTCAAAACTACTATCCAGAACGAACTACACCGTGTAATCTTTCATGGCATACTCCATTTGTGTGGTTATAAAGACAAAACCAAATCGGCTCAATTACTTATGCGTTCGAAAGAAAACGAATACCTTGATCTTTATTTTCAAAAGAAATAAGATGTTCCACGTGGAACATCTTGCGCAATAAGCGAATTTTCAACTTTCATGTTTCACGTGAAACATGTGCTTTTCAAATCAGACTTTATATTTGTATCATGTTTCAGAATTATGATGTTATTGTAGTTGGTGCCGGTCATGCCGGCTGTGAGGCTGCTGCAGCTGCTGCTAATTTGGGGAGTCGTACTCTATTGATTACGATGAATATGCAAACCATTGCCCAAATGAGTTGTAATCCGGCGATGGGCGGTATTGCCAAGGGTCAAATTGTAAAAGAGATTGATGCTTTAGGGGGTTATAGTGGAATCGTTACCAACCGTAGTATGATTCAATTCAGAATGTTGAATCAATCAAAAGGGCCTGCCATGTGGAGTCCAAGGGCACAAAGCGATCGAATGTTGTTTGCACAGGTTTGGAGAGAAATGCTGGAACAAACACCTAATCTAGATTTTTATCAAGACACTGTACAAGAGTTGATTATCGAAAATAATGTTGTGAAAGGTGTTGTAACTGGTTTGGGACATAGAATTTGGTCCAAATCAGTTGTGCTTACGAATGGAACATTTCTTAATGGGGTGATTCACATCGGTGAGAAAAACTTTGGAGGAGGAAGGGTGGCTGAAAAAGCGTCATTCGGTATTACTGAACAACTACAGTCTGTCGGATTTGAAAGTGATCGATTAAAAACCGGAACACCTCCAAGAATTGATGGTAGAAGTTTGGATTACACTAAAATGGAAGAGCAAAAAGGGGATGATGACATGGTTGGCTTCAGCTTTTTAGAAAAACCAATACTGAAAGCATCAGAACAAAGAAGTTGCTGGATTACATATACGAATGAGCAAGTACACGATTTACTTCGTACAGGATTCAATTCAAGTCCGATGTACCAGGGTAGAATACAGGGTAGTGGACCACGGTATTGCCCTAGCATTGAAGATAAAATTAGTCGGTTTGCAGAGCGCGATCGTCATCAATTGTTTGTTGAGCCCGAAGGTTGGAATACCGTAGAGATTTATGTGAATGGCTTCTCTACCTCTTTATCTGAAGATATTCAGTATCAAGCACTTAGATTAGTTCCTGGATTTGAAAACTGCAAAATGTTCCGTCCGGGTTATGCGATTGAATATGATTATTTCCCCCCTACTCAACTAAGTTTTAGCTTAGAAACCAAATTGGTTTCCAATTTGTTTTTTGCCGGACAAATTAATGGAACAACTGGATACGAGGAAGCTGCATGCCAGGGTTTGATGGCAGGAATCAATGCACATCTCAAAGCCAAAGGAGAACAGCAGCCCTTCGTACTAAAAAGAGACGACGCCTATATTGGTGTACTCATAGATGATCTCATCAACAAGGGTACTGACGAACCTTATCGCATGTTTACCAGTCGCGCCGAGTTCCGTACTCTGCTGCGTCAAGACAATGCAGACCTTCGATTGACGGCAAGAAGTTACGCCATTGGATTGGCTTCTTCGGAAAGAATGAAAAAGGTTGAACAGAAGAATCAAGATGTAGAGCATATTAAACAATATCTTTTCCAAACCAATCTGGAACCACAAGAGACCAATGCATTTCTTGAAAGCGTTTGTTCGTCACCGTTAGTTAACAAGCAAAAAGCCGCGCAGGTTCTTACCCGTCCGGGTGTTGAACTCACAGAAATGATGAATCAAATTCCCTCACTCCAACGGTCACTTGACCAATATGATAACGAAGCGATTGAACAAACTGCCATTCAAATCAAATATGCTACATATATAGACAAAGAGAAAGAGCTGGTAGAGAAAATGAGTTTATTGGAAAACAGAGTCATTCCCGATAATTTTGATTATCTTAAACTTACTTCATTGAGCGCTGAAGCCAAACAAAAGTTTATTAAAATCAAACCTAAAACACTTGGGCAGGCCAGTCGGATATCCGGAGTGAATCCAAGCGATGTACAGATTCTGATGGTTTATATGGGTAGGTAAAAATATTTTACATGACAAAAGAAAATATATTTTCTGAAATAAGTAAATTTATTCACGAACATCAGTTACATGTTCATAGCTATGACAATCAACGTCCATGGGGCGGATTTTTTGTGATTGAAGAAACTGATGCACCCTCATTTATAGATCTTTTTTTTCCAACACTCAACAAACAACGCTTACTTTCGGGCAAACTTAGTCCCAAGATATTGCTCGTTGCACCAGGCATGAAACTGAGTTGGCAATATCATCATCGCAGGGCAGAGGTTTGGAAATTAATCCAAGGGTCTGCAGCTATTGTCAGAAGTGATAACAATGAGCTAAATGAAGCACACCCCATGCTATTAAATGAAGTTGTTGAATTGGCCCAGGGAGAACGACATCGCTTGGTTGGAACGAACGACTGGGGGATTGTTGCAGAAATTTGGATTCACACGAACCCTGAATACCCTAGCGATGAAAACGATATTGTGAGAATCGATGATGATTTTGGAAGAAAATAAAATCGTTGTGCAGTGAGTAATTTTTACTCCCGGAAAAACACATGAACATTTTTAATTCACAGAACACCTGCTTTTCCGTCGCTATCAACCGCACAACGATTGAAATTTATTTAATCTGATTTTTTACTTCCCAACATCAGCAATTCATAGACTTGAATCTCGGTAACAAATTTTTTATTTCCTTCTTTGTCTATATAATCGCGGGTGACTAACTTCCCTTCAATAGCAACCTCGCTTCCCTTTTCCATGTACTTTTCAATGATATCTGCCACCTTACCCCAGGCAAATAATTGATGCCACTGTGTCTCCTTTACTTTTTCGCCCTTGCTGTTGGTAAATGTTTCATTGGTTGCCAGAGAAAATTTGGCCAGCTTTGTGCCCGACTCCATTTGTTTACATTCTGGTGCATTTCCCAAATTGCCAATCAGTTGTACTTTGTTTCTTAGAGAATTCATTGTTTGATTTTTAATGATGAAAAATTCAAACCGGCGCCTTGGTTTGTAAAACAAAGATGATGGATCAAAATAGAGCAAGTCGGTTCTAAACGGGAATAGTTGAAAATAACCGACTCTACGTGAAAAAAACGGTATGGGTTCTAAAAACAAGCGTGGACATTTGAATAAAAATGAAAACCTGTTTACAATGTCACGATTCCTTTCGTGGAAGATCTGATAAAAAATTCTGTGGCGACTATTGTAGAAATACATACAATAATCAACAAAAGGCACATGTACACAATCATCAAAAAAAAATTTTACAGCGTCTGCAAAGAAATTATGATGTGTTGTGCCGATATATACCCAACGAAATGTCTGGCCCAATTCGAATAAGGAAACAAAATTTAACCAATGAAGGATTTAATTGGATTTATTGCACGGAAACAAGAACCACTTCGAATAATAGTCGGGTGTTTGGTTGTTTTGAATTCAAATATTTTTTATTGAATGATCAATATGTCATTATTATGAAAGACAAAGAAGAATAACGATGATCAAAGAATTTAACCTCTGGTGAGAGAACGAATGATTGTATGATGTTGCGGAAATTCCATATCCAAATCATTTTGATTGGCCAATTCAAAATCATTAAAATCAAAGCCCGGTGAAACCGTACAACCAACCAGAGAAAACGCAACACCTTGTTTGGGTCTACTGGCAAACCAAACATTTGCAGGAACAACCTGTTGAAATTGTTCTCCGGCTTCGAAATCAGATCCAAGCGTCAGCACTTCCAGTTTTCCATTTCCGTGAAGGATAAATATTTCGAGCGGACCCCCTGCATAAAAATGCCACACCTCATCACTTTTAATTCGGTGGAATGCGGAGAAGTTTCCATTTTCCAGCAGAAAATAAATAGCGGTTGAAAAATTTCTTGTTCCATTAAATTCATCAGGCAGACATGAAGAAGCGATGGTTTCTTTACTCCGGTAATTTTCTTTATACCATCCTCCCTCGGGGTGAGGCAACATATCGAGTTGACTTATAAAATCATTCGGTGCTTTATTCATCAACATAATCTAATTTTTAATTCGACGATAAGTAATTCTTACTTGAAACAAAGAACATATCCAATAAAGAATCCGTAGATGTAAATGCAATGTGCAATAAATCAACCATTCAAATTATCCAATTTAAATACATTGCGCAGTGAATCAGAACCGGTTAATGTTACGCCCAGATCGTTAATGATGCCATCGTGAATGTCGTAAACCCAGCCGTGTACATGAAGGGGTTGTTGTCTTTCCCAAGCGTTTTGAACAATTGAGGTTTTACTTAAATCACCAACTTGTTCCACAACATTTAGTTCAACCAATCTTCTACCCCTGTCTTCTATGTTTTGAATTGAATCCAATTCTGTTTCGTATAAACGATATATATCTTTGATGTGACGAAGCCAATTGTCTATCAGTCCATATTGTTTGTTGCCCATGGCAGCCAAGACACCCCCGCAACCATAGTGTCCGCAAACGATAATGTGTTTCACTTTTAAAACCTCTACCGCATAAGAAAGTACACTGAGCATGTTCATGTCTGTGTGTACCACCATGTTTGCGATGTTTCTGTGTACAAAGATTTCTCCGGGTTGGGTGCCAGTGATTTGGTTTGCGGGTACACGACTGTCGCTACAACCAATCCACAAGTATTCGGGATTCTGACCCCCAGAAAGTTTATTGAAATAATTGGGGTCTAACTCAAGTTTTTTCTTAACCCACGATTTGTTATTTTCTAATAAGCGTGTATATGACTTTTCCATTGTTTAAATATTAAAAGTGACTAATTTTTGTTTAATTCGGATAAAAAATAATTTTAAAAATGTCAATGTGATACTTGTTCGTCCTTTTTTCTTTTTTTGAAAGCGTATTTCACAACAAAATAAATTATCAAAGCGGATAGTACTCCCGTCAAAAAATCTGTAAGCGGAACCATTACGGCAGTGTAAACCATCATCGCAAATTCAAATTTGCCATGACTTTTTATTTCTTTTATTTCTGAAGGTTTTATCATATTACTTGCAACCCAAACCAAGATGCCTCCGATGCAAGCCATTGGTACTAATTCTAAATATTGGGCCAAATAGTAAGCCATTGTCAATTTTAATATTGCTTTAAAATACCCCGCCATGGGTGTTTTTGCTCCAGCTTTAATGCTTGTAGCTGTTCTTGCCAATGCTCCGGTGCATGGAAACCCCTGAACAAGCGGTGTAATAATTTGAACCAATCCTTGACCAAAAAACTCTTTATCTGGATTGAATGGTGTTTTTTCGTTCTTAGCAAGCCTGTCAGCCATAGAAGAACACAAAACGCTTTCAACACCTGAAACAAATACAATTGCAGAAACGAAATAAATAATATCTAAAACAACAGTACCGTTTAACGCTGGCAAAAATGGAGTTTGAAGTTTGAAAAAATTATTGGGAATAGAGCCATACAAGTCTCTGACTAAAACTATGTTTTTATCGGATAAAACAGTTGCAGAAAGTAATGTGGCTGTCCCCATAGCTATAACGGGACCTGGAATGTAAATTGATATTTTTAAAAGATACTTAGCAAGAGCAAAAGTCAATAATCCTAGAAAGATTGTCCATCCGTTAATCAAATTTAAGTGGCTAAACATAAAAGAAACCTTCTCGAAAAAGCCCTTTGAATTTCCAAATAATATCCCATAGTTATTCAATCCCAAAATATCTTTTAAGTTAGTTAAAGCAATTGCAACAGCAATTCCTATTGTGAATCCAACTATAATAGAATTAGGAACTAGTTTAGCATATTTACCAACACCAAATATTCCCATAATAATAAGAATTATCCCAGATATTATTGATACTAAAACTAAAAATCCATGAGCCGATTCAAATGTTAAACCTTCGGGATTGTATTTGCTCATCAATGCTGCTATTACTGGAATAAAGGCGGCAGTTGGTCCGTAAACTTGGTATTTTGACCCGCCAAAAGTTCTACCAATCAAACATGCCAATGCACCTGCGATTATACCATGTTCGGGTCTCATTCCCATTGCCATTGCAAAGCCCATTGCCATTGGAATGGCTGTCATAGCTACAATAAGCCCGGCACTAAAATCTTGATAAACAACTTTGCCCCAATTTTCTTTTGTAAGGTCTTCCCACCTTGAATCGAAGAACGTAAAAAATAATTTTATCCTGCCAATTGGCGTTGTTGGAAATCTTGTTTTATTCATATTGGTTTGGTTATTGTGTTTAATTATAATTCTATGGTTTTATGTAAAGCAGATTAAAACATTTTATTGTTTTGAAATAACAAAGCCCAACATATCCAAATGATGAAATTTGATTTTACAAATTTTTAAATGTCTGATTTGTTTTAAAAAATCGGTTTCTAACAAGAAATAAGAGTTGAATAGGAAAAGTTAAAAACTAAAAAAATCAAAGCGGATCGAAGCCGCAGAAATTAATATTAACAATTGGGTGGGGGTATCCAAGGAGCCGATTGTTTGCCATTGGTTTGGCACATTGTGAATGTAGCGTATGTTTTTTTCTGATGTAAAAAACTAGAGAGAAGAAAAGATTCGTGGGTAATGAAGTCATCCATATCGTCTATCGGATCTACCTTATCGTCTAAAGTTTTTTCACCCGATTCGGTATCTTTTTCGGGACATTTTTTTTGAAAAGCGGAAAACGTTTCCGTTTTGTATTTGTTATTGATAAAAATCGATCCGATTCCGCAGGCAAACACAAAAGAGATCATCAAATGGATGACGATAAATTTGGCAAAAAAAATCTTTAAGTAAGAGCCGTTAAACAAGTAAAATAATTTTTGCCGAAGATAAGAAAATGGCGGATGATAAAAAAGATTGAATGCTTCCGTCTTTGATTAAGAAAATGAGAAAAAAATATGTTTGTCTTCGAATGCATTAAATTAAAAAAAATATAAATATTATATAAATATAATTTACGAGTTACGAAGCTTTTTTGCTTTTGGAATAAGGAGATACCGATTAAATATTCATACCACCGCAAACGCTGATGGTTTGTCCGGTGATGTAGCTTCCCCAATCACTTGCTAAAAACAAGCAACTGTTTGCAATATCTTCGGCAGCAGCAAATTTACCAAGTGGAATAAGTGACATGTATTTTTCGGCACTGTTTCCTTCTTTTAAATAGCTTGTCATATCCGTTTCTACAAATCCGGGTGCAATGGCATTGCAACGTATATTTCTGCTTCCTAATTCTTTTGCTACAGATTTTGTGAAACCAATCACCCCTGCTTTACTTGCAGCATAGCTGCCCTGCCCTGCATTCCCCATTTCACCGATTACGCTGCTCATGTTAATGATGCTGCCTGATTTGGCTTTCATCATAGGTTTGATTACCTGTTTAGTCATGTAAAACACACTATTCAAATTCGTTTGAATCACATCATTCCATTGCTCAGGTGTCATGCGTAACAATAAATTGTCTTTCGAAATTCCGGCATTGTTTACACAGATATCCACTTTTCCGAAAACGTTCATTACATCGTTGACGAAATGTTCACATGCATTGAAATCGCCCGCATTGCTTTGATAAGCTTTGGCATTTACACCCATGCTTATCATTCTTTGCGCCAATGCTTCTGCTTTATCGCGACTGTTGTCACTGACATAACTGAAGGCTACGTGTGCCCCATGCTCGGCCATTTTCAAGGCAACAGCTTCACCAATTCCTCTGGCAGCACCGGTAACAATAGCAACTTTTCCTTCAAGCAATTTCATGTGCGTTATTTTAGTGGTTGATAAGAAGAAGTGAGCGGCTTTTACGCATACTCAATGATCTTCTTCGATAAAATTTCTTGCTACAAAAATAAGCTCCTTCTTTTAAAGTACCATT